>JBFMHE010000009.1 GCA_040752355.1 Nitrospirota bacterium
GCAACACCGCTGAACATGCCCTGGAGCGATAGTAACCCGGGAGGTTGTTTGAGCGTGAGTGGACTCAAGGTGACCACAGGGGGAGATGAAACAACCAATGATCCTATCGCCGTAAGGGCATACTGATAATCCAACGTTGCATTTGTAAAGCTCCGAGTGCGCTCCCTCTCCCGAAAGATTACACCCCGATCCTATTTTTACGCTGCCGGTATTTTTCGAACTCCTCTCTCTTCGCTTCATATCCCTTCTTGCCCATCATGCCGTAGGTGAGGTTCTTCCCTTCTTCCACGCCGGGCTGATCAAACGGGTTCACGCCGATGAGGGCGCCGGTAAGCGCGGTGACGACCGCAAAGAAGTGGAACAGCTGTCCCAGGTGGTAGGCATCGATCCTCGGCACGGTCACGGTGATGCTCGGCCTCCCGTTCTTGGCGAGAGCGATCTCCGAGGCTTCCTGCTCGACCTTGATGAGCTCGGCGAGCGTATGGCCCGAGAGGTAATTGAGCCCTTCCATCTCTTTGAAGACCGGGGGGATCCGGATGTCCGTCCCGTACTCCTCGACCGCGATGAAGACGACCACCTTGTCCTGCGGCCCCTCCATCCAGAGCTGCAGCTGCGAATGCTGGTCCGTGGTCCCGGTCGAGGGATACGGCGTCAGGCCTTTTCCCTCTTTGCCGAGGCTCTCGCCCCAGAGCTGGCAGAACCACTCGGAAAAGGACTTCAGGCGGTCGGCGTAAGGGACCAGGACCGTCATGGTTCTGCCTCTCTTCGCCTGCATGAGGGAGATGCCCGAGGCGATCAGGTACGCGGGGTTCTGCCGGAAATCCTCATGCGTGCACCGCGCATGAATGTCCCGCGCCCCCCTGAGCAGCTCCGCTGCATCGATGCCGACCGCTTCGGCAAGCAGCAGGCCGACGGCGCTCAGGACCGAATACCGTCCCCCTACTCCCGGGGGAATGGGCAGCGACTTCAGGCCATGGTCCTGGACGATCTTCCTGAGATTCCCCTTGGCAGGATCGGTGGTAACGATGATATGCTCCTCCGGCTCGAGAGCGGCTTCCTGCAGCCGCTGCCAGAGGATCATGAACGAGGCGATCGTTTCCGCGGTGCTGCCCGACTTGGTGATGACGTTGATGACGGTCCTGCCGAGGTCGGTCATATCCAGTATGGCGGCCAGCGTCATCGGATCGACATTGTCGTAAATGAAGACCTTCGGCGCAGCGCGCAGGTTATGAAAGGGGTGCAGGGCCTCGAGGATCGAGCGCGGCCCCAGGGCCGAGCCGCCGATCCCGAGGATAAGGAGCGTCTCGAAGCGGCCGGCGAAGCGCCCCATCTCTTTTATGGGGGCGATATCCTGACCGGGCAGGTCGAGCCACCCGAGCTCGGCATACCGCCTCGCCCGGAGCATGCCGTCGAATCTGGCGGTGTCGATCTGTCTGAAGTCGTCGGTCGTGAGCCCGTTTTCGCCGATGGAATCCCGCATCAGGTTGGAGCAGTCGATTCGGATCATTATGGGTCTCCCTTCGAAAATGAAAATTAAAACAAGAAGCAGAAACTGAGGAGCTATTTAGAGCGCCTAACTGCCTAACTGAATGCGGAGAGGGAGTTGAGCGAATGTACTCTACCTTGCCCGACTCCAAGCTCGTTCATTTCGTTAGGGGCTCTTAACTTTTAGTTTTTAACCTTTCACCATTACGTGCTGCAACCAGCCCCTCTTTGAGAATGATGATGAAGACCACGGTCAGGCCGAGGAGCAGGCCGAAGAGGTCGATCGCTTTCAGCGCAGCGAGGACCAGGAGAAAGGCGAAGACAACGAGAAGCCTGAAGATGCTCAGGAACACGATTTTTCCCTGGGGCCTCTCGACGCCGATGAGGGCTGTCACGCTCCACGCCAGTCCCTTCAGGTTGCTTGCCGCAACGAGACCGCCGACAAGAACACCGAGGGCGAAGCGCCGGCCGCCCCAGGGAGTGAGCAGCGAGAGGAGCGCGAGCGGGATCAGGACCAGCGCTGACTGGACGTTAACCCGTTTGATTATTGTTTCCATTGTTCCCTCCCTGCTGCTTGCGGGCCATTTTGACAAGCTCCCTGAATCCTGCAATTATACCGAGAATGAGAAAGACGAACGTGAGATAAGGCTCCGTTCCGAAGAGATAGTCGAGGCCGTATCCCATGGCGAGCCCGACAAAGGTCGAGACGACGAGCTGGATGCCGATGGTGCTCGCATCGAGGAGCTGCGCAAATACCGATTTTTCGGGCTTCTTTTCTTCCATCGGTTGTGTCAGAGGCTCTGATAAAAGAATTTGATAATTACTATAATTGTAACGGATTTGCCGAAAAAAAATAGCGGGGATTGCAGGACGCCTCACCTGTATCGGCCGGCACCGGGATGGCGCCGGACGATACGGATCACTTCCTGAACCCGCTCAGTGTTTTATAGGCGGCGCTGATCGTTTTTTCGATATCAGCCGCGGTATGGGCGAGCGAAATGAACCCCGCCTCGAACTGCGAGGGCGCCAGGTTGACCCCCTGCTCGAGCATCGCCCTGAAGAAGCGGGAGAAGAGGGCCGTATCCGCGGTCTTGGCGGTCTCGTAATCGACCACCTCCCGGTCGGTAAAATAGGTGCAGAACATGGTGCCCGCGCGGTAGAACCTCGCCGCAACCCCTGCCCTGGCCGCAGCATCTTTCAGCCCTTCTTCGAGGCGCTGCATCGTTTTTTCGAGCGTCTTGTAAGTCCCCCGCTTCGAGAGTATCTTCAAGGTCTCTATGCCCGCGGTCATCGCCAGGGGATTCCCCGAAAGCGTACCGGCCTGGTAGACCGGCCCTTCTGGAGAGATGATGGACATGATCTCCTTCCTGCCGCCGTAGGCGCCGACCGGCAGCCCGCCGCCGATCACCTTGCCGAGGCAGGTCAGGTCAGGGGTTATCCCGTAGTGCGCCTGGGCGCCGCCGTAGGCGACCCTGAACCCTGTCATCACTTCGTCGAAGATGAGGACAATGCCGTACTTCTCCGTCTCGGTCCGGAGCGTTTCGAGAAAGCCCGGACGGGGGAGCACGCAGCCGATATTGCCCACCACCGGCTCGACAATGACACAGGCTATCTCCTTTCCCGCCTTCCCGAGCATCTCCTTGAACGCGTCGATGTCGTTATAGGGAAGCGTTATCGTATTCTCAGCATACGAGGCCGGCACACCCGGGCTGTCGGGGAGCCCGAAGGTGGCAGCGCCGGACCCCGCTTTGACGAGCAGGCCGTCGGCATGGCCGTGATAGCAGCCCTCGAACTTGATGATCTTGTCCCGCCGGGTGAACCCGCGGGCTGCGCGTATGGCACTCATAGTCGCCTCGGTTCCCGAATTGACCATGCGGATCTTCTCGATCGAAGGATACGCCTTCATCACCATATGGGCGAGCTCTACCTCGAGGGGTGTCGGCGCGCCGAAGCTCGTCCCGTTCTCCGCAGCCTTCTTGAGCGCCTTGACGACCGCAGGATGGGCGTGCCCCACGATCATGGGACCCCAGGAGAGGACATAATCGATAAAGGCGTTTCCGTCCACATCGTAAATCTTGGAACCTTTCGCCTTTTTTATGAAAAGCGGCGAGCCCCCCACTGCCTTGAACGCCCGCACCGGGCTGTTCACCCCTCCGGGCATCACTGCCTGCGCCTTCTGAAAGAGCATCTTCGACCTGGACTGTTTCATCATCTTCATCTTCATCCCTCTGGCCTCTGGCCTCTGGAAATTCAATAGTTTTCACTGAATGTAGCATAAGTTTCGACGGCATGTCAAAAACTGCCGCGTACTTAATTATACTCTCTTGCAGCGCCTCTTTTATTGACAAGGGGACGGTAAAAAAATTAAAGTGGTGGATTCACCCCCGGAGGAGCACGCAATGGAACCGCTACCCTTCAAAAACGGGATATACATAACGGAGCCGGGCAAGGCGTCGCCCCTGGCGAAGGCGCTGCCCTCCGCAAGCTTCTACCGGAGAATGGCGGGGATCGTCCTCAGGTCGAGCAGGCTGGCGAAGCGCGGGCAGTACAAGACCCCCGAGTGGGCGGAGAGCAGCCGCGCCATCCTCGATGCCCTCGAAGCGTCGGGCGTCGTCTTCGAGATAACCGGTGCCGGGCATGTGGCCGGCCTCGCGGAGCCCTGCGTATTCATCGCCAATCACATGAGCACCCTCGAAACCTTTGTCCTGCCCTGCATCATCGCCCCTTTCCGGGAAGTGACCTTCGTGGTGAAGCAGAGCCTCATCGATTACCCCGTCTTCAGGCATGTGATGCGCTCGCGGGACCCGGTCGTGGTCGGCAGGACGAATCCCCGCGAAGATCTAAAGGCGGTGCTGGAGGGAGGGACCGAACGGCTGCATGCCGGCAGATCGGTCATCATCTTTCCGCAGACGACCCGGACAGCGGACTTCGACGCCGCGGCCTTCAACACCATCGGGATCAAGCTCGCCAGGAAAGCGGATGTCCCGGCAGTCCCCATCGCGCTCAAGACCGATGCCTGGGGCAACGGGAAGCATATCAGGGATTTCGGCAGGATCGACCCTTCGAAAAAGGTCTGGTTCTCTTTCGGCGAGCCGCTCCGGGTTGCGGACCGGGGGACCGGGGAGCATCAGGCGATCATCGCATTCATCGAGAGCAGGCTGCGGGAGTGGACTCGGCAGCCCCGCCCCTGACGCCGCTCAGCGCAGCGCGCCTCCCCCCATCTCGGCCTCATAGAATTGATAGGTGTTCCGCCCCCGCTGCTTGGCATGGTACATCGCTATGTCGGCCCGCTTCAGAAGGGTCTCGGCATCCTCGCCGTCTTCCGGGTAGAGACTCAGGCCGATGCTGGCCGTGACGCGGAGCACCCGGTCCTCGATGGCAAAAGGCTCCTGGAACACGGCGAGCAGTTTTCCGGCCACCACGAACGCGTCCTCGGCGCACTGGATCTCCGTAAGCACCATGATGAACTCGTCGCCGCCGATTCGGGCTACCATATCCGATTTCCGTGTGCAGCATTTGAGCCTGCCGGCGACCTCCTTCAGCAGCTGGTCACCGACGGCGTGCCCCAGGGAGTCATTAATAGCCTTGAACCCGTCGAGGTCGAGGAACATCACGGTCAGCATCGCGTGCGTGCGGCCGGCCTGGTGCAGGGCGCTGTTGAGGCATTCCATGAAGAGCACCCTGTTCGGGAGATCGGTGAGCAGGTCGTGGTTCGCCTGGTAGGTGATCGCCTCCTCCATCCTTTTGCGCTCGGTGATGTCGACGAGACTCTCGATGAGGTACTTCCTGCCGTGGAGCATCACCGGGACGACCGTCTTCAGGATGGGAACTTTTTCACCGTCCGCTCGCAGCAATACCCGCTCCGCATTGTCGACGGTGCGGCCCCTGTCGGTAATGGGGCACTCGCCCGCCTGGGTGGGACAGACGAACTGGTGACAGATATTCCCGATGATCTCCTCCTTGGCGAGGCCGATGGCCCTGACCGCCACGGGATTCGCCTCGACGATGCGATGTGTTTCCGCATCGATGATCAGGATGCCGGTCTGGATCGCATCCATGACGGTCTTGAGGTACTGTTCGCTCTCCCGCAGCGCGGCGACATGCATGGAGTTCTTGATCGCCACGGCAGCATGGTTGCCGATGTTCTGGTAGAGCGATATCTCCTCGCCGGTAAAGACGCGGCGATTACGGATATGGCCGACGAGCACGCCGAAGACCTCTTCCTCGATCATCATGGGCACGCCGATAGCGGAAGTAATGTCCCTCTCTCTCACCACCGAGGGCACTTCGAAGCGGGTCTCTGTCCTGAAATCGAGGACCGTACCGGGCTGCCGGGTTTTGGCCACATACGAGGCCAGCCCCTCCCCCTCGACAACGAAGAAGCTGCCGATCAGGGACTCGGGATAGCCGAGCGTGTCCTCGATCACGAGCCGGGTCCCGTCTTCGGAGAGGATCATCAGGGTGGAATAATCGAGGGCGAGCAGCTCCTTCGCGATGCCGACCACCTTCCGGTAGAGCCGCTTCAGGTCGGTGGTGGTGGTGATCTCCCTGGACACGAAGAGCAGCCGCTTGAGGGTCCCTGTCTGCCGCTCTATCACCTCGTTCAGGACAGGGCCGGGCACCGGCTTCCTCAGTTCGTTGAGCAGCTCACGAAGCTCGACGAGCTCGCGGATGAGCTGTTCTCTCGATTTGTCCTCGTCTCTCATAAGCGCTCCCGTGCCGGCAGGCGCACCTCTTCATTGTTTTACCGCTTGAGCGAAAGAGAGATCCTCTTTCTTTCACTATCGACGCCCAGCACCGTTACTTTAACCTTCTGGTGCACCGTAACCACCTCGGCGGGATTCCGCACAAACCGGCCGGCGAGCTCGCTGATATGCACCAGGCCGTCCTGGTGCACGCCGATATCGACGAACACGCCGAAAGCGGTGATGTTCGTCACTATCCCGGGCAGCTTCATGCCGGGCTGTACGTCCTCGATCTTTTCGATCCCGTCTGCGAACGCGAACGCTTCGAACCGCTCGCGCGGGTCGCGGCCCGGCTTCGCGAGCTCGGCCATGATATCGTTCAGCGTGGGCATGCCCACCGTATCGGTGACGTACCGCGCGAGGTCGATGCGCTTCCTCAGTTCGTCGTCGCACATCAGATCGAGCACCGAACAACCGGCGTCATCCGCCATGGTATCCACGATCGGGTAGCTCTCGGGATGGACGGCGCTGGCATCGAGGGGATGCTCACCATCCCTGATGCGCAGGAACCCCGCAGCCTGCTCGAAGGTCTTCGACCCCAGGCGGGGGATGTTCTTCAGTTCCTCCCGCGAGCGGAAAGGCCCGTGCTCGTTCCGGTATGCCACGATAGTGCCGGCGAGCTGCGGCCCCAATCCCGAGACATAGGCGAGGAGCTGTTTGCTCGCGGTATTCACCTCCACGCCGACCTTGTTCACGCAGCTGGTCACCACGTCATCGAGGCTGCGCTTGAGAGCGCCCTGATCGACATCATGCTGATACTGTCCTACCCCGATGGATTTCGGATCGATCTTCACCAGTTCCGCGAGGGGGTCCATGAGCCTTCTGCCGATCGATACCGCCCCGCGTACCGTCACATCGTGCTCGGGGAATTCCTCCCGGGCGGCTTCAGAGGCCGAATAGATCGAGGCGCCGCTCTCGTTGACCATGACGATGGTGAGACTCTTCGGCAGAGCGAGCCCCCTGATGAAGGTCTCGGTCTCTCTTCCCGCGGTGCCGTTTCCTATCGCAATCGCCCCGATGCCGAACCGTTCGCATGCCTTCTTCACCGCGGCCGCAGCCGCTGCCCTCTCCCGCTCCGACTGGTGGGGATATATGGTTTCGTTGTGCAGCAATTTCCCCTGCCGGTCGAGGCATACCATTTTGCAGCCGGTGCGAAAGCCGGGATCCAGGGCGAGCACGCTTCTCTGCCCCAGGGGGGGAGCAAGGAGAAGCTGCCGGAGATTTTCGGCGAAGACCCTGACCGCCTCCTCATCGGCGCGCTCTTTTGTCGCAAGGCGCATCTCGGTCTCGATGGACAGCGAAAGGAGCCTCTTGTAACCGTCATGCACCGCCGCCCTCACCTGCTGTGCGGAAGCCCCCCCGCCTTTCACAAACACTGCCTCAAGCAGCGGTACCGCGTCCTCCTCAGGCGGCACGATCCGGAGCATGAGAACGCCCTCGCTCTCTCCGCGCCGCATAGCGAGGACCCGGTGCGAGGGCGCCTTTGCAACCGGCTCTTCCCACTCGAAATAATCCTTGTACTTGACGCCTTCCCCCTCTTTGCCGGCGATCACCCTTGACCTGAAGACGCCTTTCGCTGCATAGAGATCACGCATCGCTGCACGGGCATGCCGGTCCTCGCTCACCCGCTCGGCAATGATGTCCCGCGCGCCGGCGAGGGCCTCCTCTGCCGTCCCGACGCCCTTTCCGGCATCGATGAACGCAGCAGCCTCTGCTGCGGGGTCCCGCTCATCCTGGGCTAAGATGATCCCGGCAAGGGGCTCCAGCCCTTTCTCCCTGGCGATGGCAGCACGGGTGCGGCGCTTCGGCCGGTACGGCAGATAGATATCCTCGAGATCGACCATGGTCGCGGCGGCCCCGATCCTCTCCCGCAATTCATCGGTGAGCAGCCCGCGCCCTTCGAGGGAGGCAAGGATCGCCGCGCGCCGCTTATCCAGCTCTTCGAGCTGGACGAGCCGGTCGCGGACGGCGGCGATAACCACCTCATCCAGGCTGCCCGTCGCCTCTTTCCGGTAGCGCGCTATAAAGGGCACGGTGGCGCCCTCCCCGAGCAGCGCCGCTGCCGCCTTTACCTGCTTCGGCGCAAGCGTTCGCTCGTGTGCGATCTTTGCAATATGTGCCTCGTTCATAGGTTCCTTCACACCGTTCTCGTGCAGAATTGCATACACGTAAAGGGAGGTAGATTACCAGAAGAAACGCAGGGGAGTAAAGGGCGGGGGGAGAAACAGGGGAACGGAGGGCGATAGTCCCGCAGCAGGCGCTGCCGCATCGCCGGCCCTGTACGTTGTGTCCGGCAGATTTTTTCGCTAGAATTCATATCATGCACTGCCGGCATGCGGGATAAGCAAACCTTGAGCGCTACCCTACAGCATCTCTCTGCTACGGTTCACCACCTGGCCCATACCATCGGCACGCGGAGTTATCGCGAGGTCGAGAAGCTGAACAGGACCGCCGATTATATAGAGGCGACCTTCCGTTCTTATGATCTCGTGGCAGAGAGGCAGGCCTTCACGTATCAAGGGAACACCTATTACAATGTGATCACGTCGGTGCGGGGCGCCGGCTCCGCACCCGGCGGGGACCTCGTCATCGGCGCGCATTACGATACCGTTGCAGGGACGCCCGGCGCCGACGACAACGCGAGCGGCGTTGCGGGCCTGCTCGAATTGGCGCGGCTTGCCGCCGCAGAGCCGCTGCGGAGGACGGTACAGTTCGCCGCCTTCACCCTGGAAGAGCCCCCGGCCTTCATGACGAGCAGGATGGGAAGCTATGTCTACGCCGGAAGCCTTAGAGAAAAAGAGAGGGATGTCTACGGAATGATCTCCCTCGAGATGCTCGGCTACTATACCGACGCCCGGGGCTCCCAGCTGTACCCGCTCCCGCTCCTGCAGTGGCGGTACCCCGACCGCGGCAACTTCATCGCCTTCGTGGGAAATACCACGTCCCGCCCGTTTACGCTCGAAGTAAAGAGCGCCTTGAACGCGGTCTCGCCCTTTCCCGTCGAGTCGCTCAATGCATCGCCCCTTATCCCCGGGATCAGTTTTTCGGACCACTGCAGTTTCTGGAGATGCGGCTATCCCGCCTTCATGATCACCGATACCGCCTTCTTCAGGAATCCGCACTACCACGGGCCGGGCGACACCCCCGAAACCCTCGACTACGAACGGATGTCCCGGCTTGTCGAAGCCCTCTCCCGTGCGCTCCGCATGCTGTAGCCCCTGCACTCCGAGGGGAAGCCGACTGCTCGCTCTTCCGTGCGTACCAAGCCTTGCGCTCCTCTTCTCCCATGACCTACAATAAAGCCATGACACTGGGAATCATCGGCGGCAGCGGGCTGTATGGGATCGAGGGGCTCGAGATCACCAGGGAGGTTACCCTCTCGACGCCCTGCGGCGAACCGTCGTCGGCGTATGCGCTCGGTACGCTCGACGGCAGGGACGTCGTCTTCCTCGCCCGCCACGGGATACCGCACCGGCTCCCTCCTCACAAGGTGAACTACCGCGCCAATATCTGGGGTTTCAAATCCCTGGGAGTCGAGCGCCTCATCGCCGTGAGCGCCGTCGGCGGCATACACCGGGCAATGTCCCCGGGCTCGCTCGTGCTCCTCGACCAGATCATCGATATGACCCAGGGGGCCCGGGCCTCGACCTTTTTCGACGGCGAGGAGGTCGTCCATGTCGATTTCACGTTTCCCTATTGCAGCGAGATGCGGACCGCCATCATGGAGGCGGCGCTGCAGCGCGACCTGCCCCTTGTCGATTCAGGGACTTATATCTGTGTCAACGGCCCCCGCCTCGAGACAGCGCGGGAGATCGCCTTCTTTTCCTCGATCGGCGCCGATGTGGTCGGCATGACCGCGATGCCCGAGGCGGCGCTCGCCCGCGAGGCCGAGCTCTGCCTCGCGGGTATCGCGGTGGTGACGAACTATGCGGCGGGCATGGTCGAAAAGAAGCTGACCACGACCGAGGTGGTCGAGACCATGAAGGGCTCCCTCGAGCGCATAAAGGCGCTGGTCAGGGAAGCCCTCGTCCGCATCCCTCCCCGGCGCGCCTGCTCCTGCGGCGAAGCCCTCAAAGACGCGAAACTGTAACCGATAGCCCGCAGCAGCGGAAAGAGCGGAAATCAAAAGAAAAAGTTTAAAAACAAGGAGCTCCTTGATTTTTATTTCCCGCTCTTTGCTCTTCGATCGTTCCGCCGCTCTTAGCTGCCAGTTTCGCGTATCCTTGACAGTGTTTGTACAATCTTATTATCATAAAAAGTAGACTTCATTCGAAACTGCACCGCGCATATCAGCAGAGTACGTGTCCTAATTTTTTATATACAGGGGGACCTCACATGGCAGGGCATTCCAAATGGGCTCAGATCAAGCATAAAAAAGCCCATACCGACGCGAAGCGGGGGAAAGCGTTCACCAAGATCGTGAAGGAGATTTCCGTTGCCGCGCGGATCGGCGGCGGGGATCCCGGCGGCAACCCCCGCCTCAGGACCGCTATCGAAAAGGCCAAAGAGGCAAATATGCCCTCCGATAACGTCAAGAAAGCGATCATGAAGGGCACGGGCGAGCTGCCCGGCACCACCTACGAAGAAGGGATGTACGAGGGATACGGCCCCGGCGGAGCGGCGATCCTCATCGAGGTGCTCACCGATAACAAGAACAGGACCGTCTCCGAGATACGCCATATCCTCTCGAAGAACGGCGGAAATCTCGGGGAGGCCGGCTGTGTTGCCTGGATGTTCGAGAAAAAGGGCTATATCATCGTCGAGAAGACCAGGGCCGATGAAGACACCCTGATGTCGCTCGTCCTCGATGCAGGAGCGGAAGACCTGAGAAACGACCCGAAGGAAGACAACTACGAAATCATCACCTCTCCCGACGCGCTCGACGCGGTCAAGGAGGCGGTCGTAAAGGGGGGCATCCCCGTATCCCTTGCGGAGGTCACCATGCTCCCGAAGAGTTATGTCCCGCTCGAGGGGCAGGCCTCGGAGCAGATGGTGAGGCTGATCGACGCCCTCGAGGACAACGACGATGTCCAGAATGTCTACAGCAATTTCGATATAGCCGACGAATCGGTAGCGCTTCAGAAGTAAGAGGGACAACGTGAGCAGCAGGAAGTAAGCCCGTCCTCAACGGTACCAGGGAGTCATATGAGTGAATCGATACGCATCACCTTCAAGAGGAAATTCCTTGCCGGCCTCATCATCACCATTCCCGTCGTCCTCACCATCTCCGTCCTCGTCAGCCTCTTCAATTTCATCGACGGGATCCTGGGGCCGTTTTTCGACGCGCTCCTCGGTACGCACGTTGCGGGGCTCGGCTTCGTTACCGCCGTCGCCCTCGTCTTCTTCGTCGGCATATTCTCGACCAACATGTTCGGCAAGAGGGTCCTCGGCCGCGTGGAGCGGGTATTCCTCAATATCCCCGTGTTCAAGAGCATCTATAACGCCATAAAGCAGCTCGTGGACGCCTTTTCCCCGGAGAACAGCGCATCCTTCAAGCAGTTCGTCATTGTCGAATACCCGCGGCCGGGCTCCTACGCCTTCGGCTTTCTCACGAAGGAGTGTTCCGTGACGGCGGCGGACCGCGAGCTCACGCTCAAGGCGGTCTATGTGCCGACGAACAATCTCTATCTCGGCGACGTCGTCCTCCTCGACGACCGGAGCATCATCCACACCGATATTCCCATAGAGAACGGCATCAGGATCATCCTCTCCGGCGGCATCGCGGCGCCGTCGAAGATCCTCGAGGCCCCTTCCGTCCCGTGCGACACCCTCCTGAAGAGGAGCGCCTAGCGTGGCGCGCATCCGGCATATCTCGGGCAAGAAACGGGCAAAGGAACGGGCAGCGGTAGTGCTTGCTGCCGGGCTCGGCACGCGCATGAAATCATCGCTGCCGAAAGTGCTGCATACGATCAACGGAAAACCCCTCGTCCGGTACGTGGTCGAAGCGGTGAGCGCGGTATCGCCGCAGCGCATCGTGGTCGTCGTCAGCCCTGCCACGAATGACGGCATCCGGAAGGCGCTCGCCGGTCTTCCCGTCCTCTTCTCCCTCCAGAAAGAGCCGAAAGGCACCGGCGATGCGCTGAAGACAGCGGCGCGGAAGCTCCGGGATTTCGACGGCACGGTGGTGGTCGTCAGCGGCGACACCCCGCTGGTAACCGGAGAGACGCTCGAGACGCTCCTCGCGCTCCATGCAAAAAACAGGGAGCAGCTTTCCATGATTTCCTTCGTCGCCGGCGGTCCGCATTCCTACGGAAGAATCGTGAGGGCGGGCAGCAGGGTCGCCGCGATCGTGGAGGACAAGGATGCCGATGCAGAGCAGAAGAAGATAGACGAGGTCAACAGCGGTATCTACGCCATCGCCTCGTCGCTGCTGCCCCTGCTGAAAGAGATCAGGCGCAATCCCGTGAAGGGTGAATACTACCTCACCGACCTCGCCGGCATCGCCGTGAAGAAAGGATACACCGTGGGGGCGCACTCCCTCGGTAACGAACGGGAGTTGACGGGCATCAACACGCCTGAAGAGCTCTACCGCGCCGGCCACTACCTCAGGGAGCGCGTCCTTTCGCAGCTCCTGGAGCAAGGGGTCTCCTTTGTCGACCGGGCGTCGGTCTACATCCATCCCTCGGTCACCGTCGGCCCCGGCACGCTCATCTACCCCAACGTGCACCTCGAAGGGGCCACGTCGGTCGGCAGCGGCTGCATCATCTGCCCGAATACGCGTATCGTCGACAGCACTATCGGCAATGCCGTCACTGTCAAGGACTCCACGGTCATCGAGTCGTCGGTGGTGCACGACAGCGCGGCGGTCGGGCCCTTTGCGCATCTCAGGCCGGGCTCGGTGATCGGCGCCTCGGCAAAGATAGGGAATTTCGTCGAGGTCAAAAAATCCGTTATCGGCGAAGGGACCAAGGCGTCGCACCTCAGCTATCTGGGCGATGCGGAGATAGGGAAGGACGTGAATATCGGGGCGGGCGCCATAACCTGCAATTATGACGGGACCCGTAAGCACAAGACCACCATAGAGGACGGGGTCTTCATCGGCAGCGACACCCAGCTGGTCGCACCGGTGACGGTGGGGAAAGGCGCCTACGTAGGCGCAGGCTCCACCATCACGAAAGATGTCCCGCCCCTCGCCCTCGCCCTGAGCAGGGCCCCGCAGAAGCAGCTCGAGAACTGGGCGCTGCGGAAACAGCAGGACCGAAAGCGTGCGACGGCACGCAAACCAATGAAAAAAGGGGGGTAGAGTAACCCATCACCCGTTACGCGTTACTCGTTACAGTATATGTGCGGCATTATCGGCTATATCGGCAATAAGAACGCCATTCCTCTCGTTATGGATGGCCTGAAGCGCCTTGAGTACCGGGGGTATGACTCGGCGGGCA
Source organism: Nitrospirota bacterium (assembly GCA_040752355.1). Taxonomy (NCBI): domain Bacteria; kingdom Pseudomonadati; phylum Nitrospirota; species Nitrospirota bacterium. Next base: position 13,613 of record JBFMHE010000009.1, read on the forward strand.
TCGCCTACATCGAAGGGGACCGTATCGAGGTGAAGCGGTGCAAGGGCAAGATCAGCGCGCTCGAGAGCATCATCGGCTCGCTCCCTGTCGCGAGCAGTCTCGCCATCGGCCATACGCGGTGGGCCACCCACGGCAAGCCGTCCGACAATAACGCCCACCCCCACCGCTCCGACGGCATCGTCGTCGTGCATAACGGGATCATCGAGAATTACGTCGAGCTGCGGCACCAGCTCCAGCAGGAGGGCTTCGTCTTCACCTCGGAAACGGATACGGAGGTGCTCGCCCACCTGATCAACAAGCATGCCCGGAGCAGCGGGATCGAGGATGCGGTGCGGACCGCGCTCAAGGAGGTGCGCGGGGCGTACGCCTTTGCCGTCATTGACGAGAAAGAGCCCGACAAGATCCTCGCGGTGCGCAAGGAGAGCCCCCTGGTCATAGGACTCGGAGAGGGAGAGTGCTTCCTCGCCTCCGACGTACCCGCCTTCCTCAGCCACTCGCGCGACGTCATCTTCCTCGACAACAACGAGATGGCGATCCTCCACCGCGACGGCGTCACGATCACCGACCTCGACGGCGCGCCGCTCGATAAGACGGTCACGACCATCTCCTGGAGCCCCTCGATGGCGGAAAAGGGCGGGTACCGCCACTTCATGCTCAAGGAGATCTTCGAGCAGCCGCGGGCGATCGCCGATACGATCAGGGGAAGGGTCTCTCCCGAGCGGGGCGACGTAGCGATCGAGGAGTTCGGCCTCAGCCCCGAGGCGATCACGAGCATCGACAAGATATTCATCGTCGCCTGCGGCACCTCCTACCATGCGGGCATGACCGGCAAATACATGATCGAGGAGCTCGCACGGATACCGGTCGAGGTGGACATCGCCTCCGAGTTCAGGTACCGCACGCCGATCATAACGCGCAACACCCTCTTTGTCGCCATAACGCAGTCGGGCGAGACCGCCGACACCCTCGCCGCTTCCCGCGAAGCGCGCCGCCTCGGCGCCAGGGTGTTGAGCATCTGCAATGTCATCGGGAGCACCGCCTCCCGGGAGTCGGATTTCGTCTTCTATACCCATTCGGGGCCCGAGATCGGGGTCGCCTCGACCAAGGCCTTCACCACCCAGATCGTCGCGCTCTATCTCCTGGCGATCGCCCTGGGCAGGGTCCGCGGAACGCTCCCCGGCGCTCAGGCGGCGGCCCTGATCGACGACCTCCTCCACCTCCCCGCGAAAGTGGAGCACGCGCTGGAACAGGAGGCGCTGATCAGCACGATCGCAAAGGAGCTCTTCAAGGCGAAACAGTTCCTCTACCTGGGAAGGGGCATCAATTATCCCATCGCCCTCGAGGGGGCGCTGAAACTGAAGGAGATCTCGTACATCCATGCCGAAGGCTATGCTGCGGGCGAAATGAAGCACGGCCCCATCGCCCTGATCGACGAGGAACTCCCCGTCGTCGTCCTCGCCCCCGCAGGGAGGCTGTACGAGAAGGTCGTCTCGAACATGGAGGAGGTGCGCAGCAGGGGGGGCACCATCGTCGCCGTAACCTCGCCCGGGAACAGGGGGATACGGGACCTCGCGAAGTACGCCCTCACCATAGAGGAGAGCAACGACTATCTGAACACCGTCTTCCTGACGGTTCCCTTGCAGCTCCTTGCCTACCACATCGCCGTGCTGCGGGGGTGCGATGTGGACCAGCCGAGGAACCTGGCAAAGAGCGTAACGGTTGAATAGAGGGGACAGGGACCGCTCTTCCTTGTCTTTGTTCTCAGGGATTTATTAATATAGTTAAGGAGCCATGATGTCAAAGGATGTTTTACTAGACGATCTCAACGCCCGGCAGCGCGACGCCATCCTTCACGCGAAAGGTCCGCTCCTGGTGCTCGCGGGCGCGGGAAGCGGCAAGACGCGGGTGATCACCTATAAATTCGCCCACCTGGTCAAGAAGAAGAAGTATGCGGCCCCGTCGATCCTTACCGTCACCTTCACCAACAAAGCCGCCGAGGAGATGAAAGAACGCATCGGCGCGTTTATCGACGGCGATCTCAAGAGCGCCTGGATCGGCACTTTCCATTCGCAGTGCAACAAGATCCTCCGGAGAGAGATCAGGGCCCTCGGCTACAAGCCCGACTTCACGATCTACGACGAAGGGGATCAGTGCGGTCTCATCCGCCACATCCTCAAGGAGTTCAACATCTACGAGGCGCTCTACAAAGGGGTCGCCGGGCGCGTCAGCATCCTGAAGTCGTCCCTCATCTCTCCCGAGCAGTTCCTCTCGCAGGGAGACGGGTTCAGCTTCGACGAGAAGCTCGGCAGGGTCTACCTGAAATACCAGGACGAGCTGAAGCGCTGCAACGCCCTCGACTTTGACGACCTCATTACGCTCACCGTACGGCTCTTCGAGGAGTATCCGAAGATACGCGAAAAGTATGTCGAGCTGTTCCCCTATATCCTCGTCGACGAGTTCCAGGATACGAACCGCTCGCAGTACCGGCTCCTGCACCTCCTCGCCTCGGCTCATAACAACATCTGCGCAGTCGGCGACGACGACCAGAGCATCTATAAGTTCCGGGGCGCGGACGTAAGCAACATCCTCGACTTCGAAAAGGATTTTCCGGGGGCGACGATCATCAAGCTCGAGCAGAACTACCGCTCCACCCAGAACATCCTCGATGTCTCCGGCTCGGTCATCGCCAGGAACCCCCTCCGCCGGCCTAAAAAACTCTGGACCGACCGCGGGCCCGGGGAGCGCGTCTGCTATTACCAGCTCAACACCGAGGACGACGAAGCGAAGTACGTGGCCCGCGCCATAAAAGACCTGTACCTCAAGAACAATTACGAGTACAGCGACTTCGCGGTGCTCTACCGCATCAACCTCCAGGCGCGGGCGATCGAAGACGCCCTGCGCGAAGAGGGTATCCCCTACACCGTGGTGAGCGGCATAAGCTTCTATCAGAGGAGAGAGATCAAGGACCTCATCTCCTACATGCGGGTTGCGCTGAACCGCGACGATACGGTGAGCGTCAGGAGGATCATCAACAGCCCCTCGCGGGGGATCGGGGCCTCGACGCTCGCCAAGATCGAGCAGGAGGCGAAGAAGCACTCCGTCAATCTCCTCACGGCGATAGCGTCGATGCTGAAATCGAATAACGTGGCCGTCTCGCTCAAGGACAAGCTCGGCGAATTCATCAAGATCATCGACAGCCTCTCTCCCGCCTCCTGCAAGACCGCTGCCGAGATGCTGAAGGACATCGTCGAGAAGACAGGATACATCCAGGACATCGAGGAGGAGCGGCTCCAGAATATCATGGAGCTGATCGCCTCGGCGGAGAACATCGGCGTCAAGGACTTTCTCGAACGCGCCTCGCTCGTGACCGGGGCGGACGGCGAGACCCCGAGGGACGCCGCGGTGTCGCTCATGACGCTGCACAGCGCCAAGGGCCTCGAGTTTCCGGTCGTGTTCATCGTCGGCCTCGAGGAGGGCATTCTGCCCTACTTCAAAGCCATTGATGACGAAGCGGAGATGCACGAGGAGCGGCGGCTCTTCTACGTGGGCATGACCAGGGCGAGAGATATGCTCTACCTCCACGGCGTCAAAAAGAGGAGACTCTTCTCCAAGGTCCAGGACCAGGAGGCGTCCCGCTTTCTCGACGATATCCCGAGGGACTGCTGCCAGTGGCTCGAAAAGACTATCCCCCAGCAAAAGCCGGTTGCGGCCCCGAAACCGGTCAGGATAGCTCCTGCGCGGCCGAGCGGCCCGGCCTACATCGTCGGGAGCAAGGTGAAACACCCCTCCTGGGGGATCGGCATCGTGCGGGACTGCTGCGGCGACGGCGACGAGACGAAGGTGACCGTCAACTTCCCGAACGTCGGCCTGAAGCGCCTCTCGGTCAAGCATGCAAACCTGGAGAGGATATAGCGACCGTGGTGAGAGGCAAAGGATGAGGATAACAAGGGACGATGCAGCCCACATAGCGAAGCTCTCGCGGCTCGCCCTCTCCGGTGAGGAGCTCGATACCTTCAGCAGCCAGCTCAGCACGATCCTCGACTATGTGGAGCAGCTCAACACGCTCGACACGAGCGGGGTCGAGCCGACCTCGCATGTGCTGCCCCTGAACAATGTCGTGAGAGAGGACGTACCGGCAGCGTCGCTGCCGCGCGAGGAGGCGCTGAGGAACGCCCCCGACCGGACCGAGAAGTTCTACCGGGTGCCGAAAATAATAGAATAAAATGACGGCAAGTCCGAAATTCGAAACTCTAAATCCTAAACAAAAACAGATAATAAGAAAAATCTCCTTTGCTTAGAGTTCCGTGCTTCGGATTCAGTGTTTGAGGTAATAGTTATGCTGAGATGTTTTTTAAGATCGAAGATTCACATGGCAACGGTGACGGAATCGAACCTCGCCTACGAGGGGAGCATTACCATTGATCGTGAGCTCATGGACCAGGCGGGCATACTGCCCTATGAGCAGGTCATGATCAGCAACCTGAACAACGGCGAGCGGTTCGAGACGTATGTGATACCCGGGAAGCCGGGCTCCCGCGAATTCTGCCTCAACGGCCCCACCGCGCGCAAGGGCATGGTCGGCGACCGGATCATCATCTTCGCCTATTGCTATCTCGACAAGGCGGAGATGGAAGGGTTCTCCCCCGTCATCATCAAGCTCGACGGGAATAATAACCCCCTCGGGTAACTCTTATCGCTCCCCCTCTTCTTTTTCCTGCAACAAAAGAAAGAATTGAAGATCTGCCTTATCTCTTTCTCTAACGCCCTGTTTGCTCCGGATCATGGTTTTCAGGTCGGCAATGGGAACAGGAATACCATCCAGGTCATATATCTCGATTCCGGCGTTCCGATAGGTTAAGTCCCCGACTTTACCGATCAGACCGATGACTATCTCATCAGCGATTCTCACGACGGTATAGTTCCTTACATCGTCCGGGCGAACCTCCAGCGACGCCTTATCCTGCAAGAACGATAAGGCCTCTCTGATCCTCTCTATGTTCTCCTCGGTATCCTCTACAAGCAGGTCAATATCCTGCGTAGAACGGGGCAGCCCATAGTAGTTGACCGCCAGACCGCCTACCAGGATATACTTGGCGCCGGCCTTATTGAGATGCTCACATACGCTCTTGAGATCGTCTACTGTCGGCGGCGCTAAAGCAAAAGGAGAGAGCTTGCGCTCTCTCCTTCAGGGAGGGTCAGGAAATGAGCCATGCTCATTCCTGGCGGGAAAGCACCCTAGAACTTGTAGGCGACCGTGGCGAAGACCACGTTGGCGTTGTACGACTGATCCGCGTAGGCGCCGGTCAAGAACGTATTCGGTGTAGCAATAGGGAAGGCGAATATGTATCCGTCAAGCGTTGCGTCATTATACTTATACTGCTCATAAGCATATCCCGCGGAGAGAGAAAACGCCTTTGTGACATTGAAGATGACCTTGGCTATGAAGAGGTCTTTCCGGTAGTCGTCCCAATTGTCGATATCGATGTTCTCGTTGGTGCGCCCCAGCGTAAGCGCATCGGCAAAGAAGTAGGTATAGTCCGCGGACCCGTCGGAATCCACATGGTTATACTGGAGCTGAAGCGTCAGCTTCCTGGGAATGAGATAGATGTCGGTAGCGGCTCCGTAGTCGTAGCTCTCGTTGACCTGCGTAACGTCCCAGTTAAATACAGGGCCCCCCGGAGGAGGCGGAGGAACCAGCACCACAGGCGGGACGGTCGGATCCATCAAGCCGGCATCCGCATTGAAAGGAGCCTGGCGCTGGAATTGATACAGCTTGGTCCTTTCGTAGTCGAAGTAGGCAAACAACCGTGCAAATCTCCCTATGGCGTAATCCGCATCGACATTGAATTCATACCTCTTGTCATCATGCAGACCGAACACCGTATCCTTATAGTCCGACTTTTTGTATTGGAACCCGAATCCCACGTTAAGAGCTTCCAGGGGATACAGCTCAACCGACGCCCGGTACGTATCCCTGTCCTGCGGCCCTGCATCGAACCTCCTCAGGAAAGGCTCGACCACATCTGCAACGTCCTGCTCTGCCTGAACACCCGTAACGACCGTCAACTGCCCGTGCTCCGCATCCCTTTCGAGCCGCTCGTACCCTGCCCTGACAGTCAGGAAGTCGAGCCCGGTCCACCGCGCGTCGATCGAGTAGATGTCGTCCTCGGTCTCCGGGAGGTCCTCCCTGCTCCTGTTGGTCTTCACATATTTGTAGGCAGGAGTAATATGGAAATTCGCCGGCAGCCTGAAGCCGAGCTCGATGCCGGCGCTGTTTTTATGATAGTCGAAAAGCCGGTTCGTAAGAGTGACGCCGCTCCCGCTGTCGGTATGGGTTATCCTGTCGGACTTGTTTTCCCATTCATAATACCGGTAGAAGAGCTTGGTATCCAGGAAGCGTACAGGACGCGATGTCAGGGCAAAAGCGTAATTCTGGGTATCGATCTTCCCGTCAAACGTAGTCCTTCCTCCGTAATCGACGCTCGCAGCAGCACCTTCAAAAACATAGGAGGTAATAAGCAGCGGGTTTGACTCTTTTCTCGAAAAGCCGAGATTGACATCGAACTTGCTGTTGAAGGGGAGATTGACTGCTCCTTTAAAACTTCCCTTGTAATACTCGTTGCCGGGCGGAAGACTCGTATTGTCGACGCCGCCGGTCACCGGGTGCTGAAAGCTCAACACCTCGTTGTCATTGTCGAAGTTGCTGTACAGGAAGCTCACCGATGCATACAGGGGCTTCCTCGAGTAGCCCGCCTCTGCTTTCAAGGTATTGGTCACATAGTCGATCGGCGCCGGAAGCTCTACAGCCCCCTGTCCCGGGGTGCCTGTTGAGGCGGCCGTCGGTCTTATGCCGTCCCGCTCTTCCCTCGCTGCCGAGACATCGAAGAAAAACGGTCTTATCGCGTCGAGTCGTATACCGCCGCCGTACTGTTTACGCTTCAGGGAGTAATCAAAGGCATTCCATGCGTCAGCTATCGTGACATCACCGGGGGCAAGAGGGATAGGCGCTCCGGTGAGGCTCCCCGTGCCGATGCCTGAATAGAAACTCCGCGCTCCATAGGTGATGTTATGAGGAATCTCATCGTAGAAAAAATCGTATTTGAATTTCCCCCATATGCCGCCGCTGAGATCGTACCGCTGGTTGTCGAAGCCCCAATCTTCGCTGTTATGGGCATAGCCGAAATTCGCCGCTTTGAGATCGAAGTAGTATCTCCCGCTTTCGTAGCCGAGCCGGATGTCGCCGTACACGCCGTCCTGGGTGTCCCGGTACTCATTGAACTTCGCCTCGCTGCCGTTCACCTCCGTGAGCATGCCGGTCACACTGATGCCGCCTTCCATCTTCTTTTCCTCAGCGACAGCATTCGACGAGAGCGTCATGAGCCCTAGTATGATTGCAAGGGTAATCAACGTTGTTTTCATTTCATCACCTCCCCTATCTCACGAACCGCAGGCCATGCGTCCCGGGCCCGTTGCTTCCGTGAATGTTCGTGTGGCAGTTCAGGCAGCTCCGGCCGACGAGCTTATTCGATATGGGAACAGTAACGCCGGGAGGCTTGATGAAGGCATCGGCCTGCGTGTATGCAGTCGCCGGATGGCCGCTCCATTCGTGGCAGCTCTGGCAGAGCTGCGGCAGTTTCTTATCGAGAAGCCGGTTATGGTTGCTGCCGTGGGGAGTGTGGCAGGTCAGGCAGTTCTCTTCGACCGGGGGATGCTCCCACATGAAGGGGCCGCGCATTTCTGCATGGCACTTATAACAGAGCTCGTTGACCGTGTCGGCCTTGATCATCTTCGGGTTCATGGTCCCGTGGGTATCGTGGCAGCTCGTGCACATCACTTTTCCCTCACGTATGGGGTGGTGCGACTGTTTATTAACCTGAAAGTTGATGCTCCGGTGGCAATCGAAGCAGAGGTCGGGCTCCGGTCCTCTCAGGTTCTCGTCGCCGCCGAAATGCGATGAATGGCACTGGTCGCAGGAGACGCCTGACGACTGGTGCTCGCTCAGGTTCCAGAAGGCGAGATGCCTGGAGTCCTCGTGGCAGGACAGGCACTGTGCCGACTTCTTCTCGGCAGCAACGCCCCGTTCGAACGTGAAGATACCGGTGCCTCTCCCGCCGCCTTTCTGAACATGTTCCGCTCCGGGCCCATGGCACGACTCGCAGCCGAAGCTGCTGGCAGGGGTGCCGGGCACCGCCTTTTTGCCATGCACCGAGCGCGCATAGCTTTCGTAGTACGCCTCATGGCAGCCCCTGCAGGTTTCGGAGCCGACATAGCCCGCCTTGCCCGCCGTATCGCGCTGCGACAAGGCGCTCCCCGAAAAGATGACCAGCGAGGAGAGAAATATGACCAGCAACAAGATTACCTTTTTCATCATCAACCCCCTCGAGCGCACAAAGTTTCCCTGTCCGGTTTTTCATCAAACCGGCATAGTCGTTCATCAACGATGTCGTCAGTGATTTTTAAGGAACCGCTACTTTAAATCTTAGCAAAGGTTTGTAGCTTGTCAAGAAATTTTTATCGGCGGGTAAAAACCAAAAAGGAGAGGGCCGGAGCCCTCTCCTTTTGCAGGGGACTGCCGGAATGGCTGCTAGAACTTGTACACCAATCCTGCGAAGAGTATGTTCGCCCTGTATGACGGTGCGCTGTAGGCCCCGGTTAATGTGCTCACATTCGCCTCCGCGGTACCGTAGGAGTACTGATATCCATCTACAGCGATATCGTTATAGGTGAACTTCTCGTAAGCGTACCCCCCGGTTATGCCGAGCCTTTTGCTGACAGCATACTTCGCTTTCACGCTGAACGCAGTCTTCCTGTAGTCATCCCAGTTCGAAATATCACTAGTTTGGGGAGGCGGCCCATCAAAGAAGGAAAAATCCGCAAACCCGTCCGACTTCATACGATCAAACTGCACATTGAAGACTAACGTTTGTGGGATCGCGTCTATTTCAGCGCCTATACCGTAATTATAGGTCTTGTCCTTCTGATCCAGTCGCCACGTATACTGATACGTAGTGGTATTGGTAAAGAAACTGGCGGCGTTCGGATCGAGGCCCGCACTTGAGGTGCTCGCGCGTTGCACCTGTGATACCTTTGTCTCCTCGTACTCTACATAGCCGCTCACCGCAATAAAACTGTTTATTCTCCAATCAGCATCTATACCGTACTCATTCGTCTTATCATCTCTCAGGCCAAGGACGGTATCGGTGAATTCGGATTTCTTGTTTTTGTAATGCAGACCGAAGCTAAGTGTGTCCAATGGATAGATATCAATCGATGCCTTATAGGTATCACGATCCATTGGAGCGGCATCGAAACGCCTGATATACGGCTCTACAACATCTGCAGCAGCCTGGTCGGTTGCAAAGAGGGTTTCCGTTCTCCCTTTCGTAGACTGCCTGTCCAGCCTCTCATACCCGACCTTCGCGGTCATAAAGTCCACGCCGCTCCACTTCAAATCCACTGCATAGATGTTATCGGTCGTCTCGGGCAAATCCGTCCTGTTCCTCTTGGTGTTCAGACGCGAATAGGCCGGCGTCAAGGAGAACTTGGCCGGGAGCTTGACATCGAGCTCCACTCCGTAGCTCCTTTTCTCGTAATCAAAGAGGTGGTTAAAAAATTGGCTTCCGCCGTTGACGTTAGAATCTGTGTGACCAATCTCGTCGGACTTGTTCTTTTTATCGTAGTACTTGTAAAATGCTTTTGCGCCGAGAAAACCCACTGGTCGTGAGGTAAGGACAAAAGAGTAACTATTAGCAGTGAGCTTACCGTCAAATTCCGAATCGGTTAAAGTAACCTCCTGAATGCCGCCAGCGACATCTCTTACCCAGTAGCTTTTGGTGGCATTCAACATGGGGAACGCGAAGTCCGATCTTGTATCTGAACGGGCAATATTGACATTCAAGGCGCTGTAGAGGGGAAGCTTTACTACACCTTTGAAGCTGTAATTATGGTACTTGTTATCTGGCGGGAGCGTTAAATAGTCGTCTCGCGTAGCATTCAAGGTGTTAATGCTATTCGGATTCACAAAGAATAATTTATCCTGCTCATTCGAAAACTCACTGTAGAAGTACGCAAATGAAAAGAACACGGGATTCTTTGCATATCCTACTTCGGCCTTGAGGCTGTTCGTTACATAGTCAACCGGCTCCGGGATCTCTGCAAAGAACGAACCGCCTCCGGTTCTCAATGCTACCCCGGCAGGCTTGATGCCGTCACGATCTTCTCTGGCGTAGGATAGATCAAGGTAAAGCGGTTTCAACACATCCAGTTTAACGCCTGCTTCGAACTGCTTTCTGTCTACCGAGTAATCAAAAAAATTGGTGGGATCTGCATTCGCTGGCACCAGAACAGCGCCGGTCGTCAGCCTGTATGTTCCGGCCCCGCTGAAGATTGTTCTGGCATTATAGGTAATATTATGGGGAATTTCATTGTACTTGAGATAGAACTTGAATTTTCCCCACATGCCGCTTTCAAGCTTGTAGCTCTGGGTATCGTACGCTATATCACCTGCATTGAATTTCATGAAATACCGGTTGTTGTCGTACTTCAGGCGGATATCTCCATACACTCCGTCCTGGAGATCCCGGTATTCATTGAACTTCGCCTCGTTTCCGTCCACATTCACAAGCTTCCCGACAGCCTTGATCTCGCCGCTCAAGGGCTTCGCTTCATCTGCATAGGCTCCGGTGCTCAGCAAGAAGAGCGCGCAGAGAACTGCCGTATATGTTAATATCTTTTTCATTCCCGTTCCTCCTATCTGGTGAATTTAGGGCCTCTTCTGCCGACTCCGAAGCCACCATGGATGTTCGTATGGCAGTTGAGGCACGAGCGTGCGACCAGCTTGTTCCTGCTCGATAACGACCCTGCCCCTCCGAAGCCGAACTCAGCTGTATAAGGAACACCGGGATGCTGGGTCCAGTCGTGACAGCTCTGGCAGATATTAGGCATCTTCTTTGTCAGGAGCTTGTTATGATTGCTGCCGTGTGCCGTGTGACAGATCATACAGTTCTCCTCGACCGGAGGATGCTCGAACATATACGGACCCCTCTTCTCTGCATGACATTTGTAGCAGAGCTCGTTCACGGTATCCGCCTTCACCATTTTCGGGCCGAAGGAGCCGTGCGGGTCGTGGCAGTCGCTGCACGAGACCTTCCCCTCTTTTATAGGATGATGGGACTGCTTGTTCGTCTGGTGCCTTATGTCGCGGTGGCAGCTGTTGCAGAGCTCGGTCTGTTTTTCCTTCAGGCCTTTGTAGCCGCCGCCGTGGCCGGAATGGCACTGATCGCAGGAGACGCCGGCGGATTTGTGTTTGCTCATATTCCAGAACGCAAGGTGCCTGGATTCCTCGTGGCAGGAGAGGCATTGAGCCGATTTCGCCTTCGCCTTTTCCTTCCGGTCGAAACTGATAATGCCGGTATCCTTTCCGCCGCCCTTTTCCACATGGGCGGCGCCGGAGCCGTGGCAGGACTCGCAGCCCGCGCCCGTTGCCGGGCTGCCGGGAATGGACTTCTTCGCATGGATCGAGTGCGCATAGCTTTCGTACGCCGCCTCGTGGCACCCTTTACAGGTATCGGCGCCTGCATAACCTTTGCCGCCTTCAGCAGCACTTTGAGATGAAAAAGCCATCGTGCAGACCAGCAGCAGGATGGGTACGACCGGTAAGAAGCGTTTCATACACTGCCTCCTTTGCAGATTTCACCGCTATCAATTGAAAGCACGTCCATGCATGCCCTTCTTGCAGAGGCCACTCTCTTGTGACCTGCATCACTAATCCGTTATCGACTTAAATTCATTTCTCTTGAATTAAGTGTTTGTTTTATATCTCTAAATATATATCCAGGAGAACATGTGGCAATCGCAACTTTAGGGTAAGCTCTGACCGCCTTGCATGGACATCCGGGGAGATTTCGGAGACATAGAGGGCTTGAGGAAGGGAGAGGCAGTGTGGGGGTGCGGACTAAGAGCGGTGAGATGCTATGTACGCCCGAGAAGGCTCGCGGCGAGGGAGTCGCCGGCCGTGAGCGCGAGGGTATCGAGGATACCTCTGGTGATGCCCTCGATATAAGGGACCGTCCCGAGGATGGGTACGGGACAGAGCTCGCGCAGGGCATCGGGATTCGTTTTTTCGGCTATGCCGCCGGCGCCGGGGGAGGAGTAATTGATGATGACGCCGAGCACGTTCAGCCCTTCGCTCAGGGCGTGCTCCACGGTGAGGAGGGTATGGTTGATCGTGCCGAGGGTCGCCCGCGCGACGATGACGAGGGGCAGCTCCATATCCCTGGCGAGATCTCTCATGAAATAAGGCGACCCATGATGCGGAGCGGGAAGTGGTGAGGCGTCCCGTGCGATCGGCACGAGCAGGCCGCCCGCTCCCTCGACGACGAGGAATTCGTAACGCTTCGAGAGGGCCTCGTAAGCGCTCATTACCCTGGAGAGGTCGACCGGCTTTTCCTCCAGTTCCGCGGCCACCAGGGGAGCGAGGGGATAGCGGAACCGGAGCGGCGTCACCAGGTCAATGGAGTCATCCGCCTCGGCCATGGCCCTGAGATAGGTCCCGTCCTTCGGCATAAGGGCGCCATAGATCGATTCGCATCCCGTCTCTATCGGCTTCATCACGCCGGCGCGAACGCCCCGCTGCCGGAGCAGCCGGATGACAAGCGCGGCTATAATGGTTTTTCCCACGCCGGTATCCGTGCCGGTTATGAAGACACCCTTTTTCATTGCGCTCTCTCTTCCTCCAATCCCTTCAGGGCAGCGGCGAGCTCATGGTAATGGTCGAACCCTCCGTCCGCCTCGATGCCGTCATAGCGCATCGACTCGGGCCTGAAGAGGAGGCACCGCATACCCGCCCTCTTTGCACCGACGAGGTCGCGCGAAGGGTTATCCCCGATGTAGACCGCCTCGCCCGGGGGGACGCCCAGCCGCTCCAGCGCAGCGGTGAACAGGCGGGCGTCGGGCTTCCTGAAGCCGAGCCGCGACGAGAGCAGTACGGCGCCGAAGAGCCGGTCGAGGCCGCACATCGCCATCTCGGGCTCGGTGAAGACCCACTGGGCATCGGAGACGAGCGCCGTCCTGTAGCGCTTCGTAAGGTCGTGGAGCGTGTCGTAGCAGCCGTCGTAGAGACCGAAATTCCTGATCGTCAATGCCCTGAAGAGCACGGCCGTATCGACGATCGTGCTCTTCGCATAGCAGCTTTTTCCGTACTGGCCGTACCGGCCGTACCGGTGCATGAGGTCCGAGAATATCTTGTAGACATCGACTTCGGGATGCTGCTCCCCGCTCTCCTCCTGGCATTTCTTCACGCCGGCGAAATACGCGGCCTTCAGCTCGCCGGGAGCGATCTTCACCGCGTGGTACGCAAGATACCGGGCGAGCGTTTCATAGACCACCGGATCGTGCTCATCCGTGGTGATGTCGATGATCGTGCGGTAGAGGTCGAAGAGCACCGCCCTGATTACCACCGTCCGAGCCCTCCGTCGAGGCACGCCATCGCCTCGGCGACCAGCCGCCTCCGGTACCCCCGGTCGAGATAGCTGTTCCGCGCGATCCTCAGCTCGGTCAATGCCATGTAAAAGGGATTCCGCGCGGTAAAGCGATGGAACACCGTCTGCGGATCGGGGGAATGACGCGCATAGGCCTCGAGGAAGTGCCCGATGAACGGCTCGGACGCGGCGGCGCTGCCGGTGCGCCACAGAAAGGCATGCTTCAGCTCGCCGCATATCATGCTCACGTCGATGGCGGCATCGCTCTCCCTCATCCGTTCGAGGTCGATGGCGACCACCTCGCCCTTGCCGGTGAAGAGAAAATTGGTCGGCGTGGCGTCGCCGTGGACGATCACCCGCTCCGCCCTCCGGAGCAGCGGCTGTTCCAGCCATGCGTCCATGAGCATCAGGAAGGTCCGCTCCTCGCCGGCAGTGACAATCCCGTGGCGGTAGAGGGAGTCGAGCACCTTGATAAAGTAGTCCTCCACCGGTTCGAGGTCCACGGCAAGGGCCGTGGCGGTCCTCGTATGCAGCGCGAAGAGAAACGAGGCGAGCGCCGAGAGCTTCTCTTTCAGCAGCGGGCCGTCTCCCCTGAAGGCCGCGCGCTTGAAGAAATGGTCCAGGGGCTTCCCTTCGATATATTCCTCGACAACGGCGAGCCCGATCGCCTCGTGCCGGGCGAAGGGGCGCACGACATAGTGGGGAGAGGAATCGAAGCCGAAGCCCCGTATCTTCCGGAGGTTGTCATACTCGGCCTTCAGCCTCAGCATGCGATCCGATCCGGCGTCCTGCAGGTGAAAGAATTTGCCGATCAGCGCGCGCTGCGTCTTCTCCTCGGTGTATTTGTATACACGCCGCGACGACGTGCTGCTGACATGGAACCGTGGCTCCTCCACCTCCCGGCAGACCTGGGTGGTGAGGACTTCATACAGCGGATCCGCATAATCGAGTGTCCCGAGGTACCCATTACTCATAGAGTAATTCTATCATTTTTCATTATATGATCCTGCTGTCAATGCAGAACACCTGACCGGTGATATTCCCGGTGCCGGCGAGATAAACGGCGAAGCGCGCCGCTTCGTCAGGGTCGGAGAGCGTCCGGAGCAGGCTCGCCGCACGCGCCCGTTCCAGCGCGTCGCCCGCGGCCCTTCCCATGTCCGTGGGCAGGTACCCCGGCAAGAGCGCATTCACCCTGATGTCCCGTTCGGCCAGCTCGAGGGCCAGGGTACGGGTAAGGCCGAGGACCGCGGCCTTCGAGGCGCTGTAAGCCGCCTGCCCCGGATTGCCCTTGAGCCCCGAATAGGAGGAGAGGTTGATGATATGCCCTCCCTTTTCCATATGGGGCGCAAAAGCGCGTACGGTATTGAAGATGCCCTTCAGGTTCACCGCCAGTACCCGGTCCCACTCCTCTTCCCGCTGCCGCAGCAGCAGCGCATCATGGGTGATGCCGGCGTTATTCACCAGGACATCGATGCGCCCCCACTCCCTGAGCACGCGCTCGGCCATGCAGCCGACCTCGGCAGCGCTGCTTACGTCGGCCCGGATCGGGAGCACCCTGCCTCGCACAGGGTCCGGCGTATGCGCGGCAAGCTCGCGGGCGTCGCTTTCGGACCGGTGGTAGTTCGCGACGACCCGGTATCCCTGCTCGGAAAAGGCCGCAACGAGAGCCCTCCCGAGCCCTCGCGTACCGCCGGTGACAACAGCGACCCTGTTCGTCATAAGGTGTCTATTCATGGTATAATTTCAGACAATTTTAACAGGCTTTGAGCGTAATGCGTCAAGCGCCATGGTCTTCTGCAGTTTGACACACGGCGCTTGACGCATTACGCTCAAAACGTCCCGGAGGGCCCATGACGCGTTTTGAAGAAGTCCAGATGAAGATAGCCGAGACGGCTAAGAACTACCTCGAGATATTCAACATGCAGGTATTCATAGAACAGTTTACGCTCGACCGGGAGAGCGTCTTCTCTCTGACCCTTCCCGATATGGAGCCCCCTTATCCCCTCTCGGCCACGGTATCCTTCACCTATGACGCCTTCCAGACCGGCATAACGCTCTACGAGGACAGCTCGCCGGAAGAGGGAGAAGGGGATATCGATACATCGTTCGAGCTCGAGATCACCGTCAAGCTGCCGGTGCTGGTGGCCTATCCCCACATCGAAGGGCTCCTCGACGAGATCGAAGAGAACTACCCCGACACGCAGCCCCTCCTCATCGCCCGGGAGATGATCCCGAGCGACGAGCCTGTCAAGGAGTACGAGATCACCTATTCCTACGATGTCGAGGCCGAAGACGTTGCGGACAGCGACCTCTTCGAACAGATATTCTCCGAGCTCAAGGGAGTGCTCGAGCTCATCAACGAGCGGACACGCGACTATATCGATCACACCTGGTACAGCGGGGAGGAATGATACCGCTGCACGCCATCGACTTCGTGCTCCTCGATATGGACGGCACGCTCCTGGACCGGTACTTCGACGACTACTTCTGGGAGCACCTCGTCCCCGAGAAGTACGCCGAGAAGCACAAGGTGACCTTCGGCAAGGCGAGGGAGGTGCTGCTCGCCCTGTACAAGGCGCACGAGGGGACGCTCAACTGGACCGACATCGACTTCTGGTCGCGGGAGCTGCACCTCGACATCCCCGCCCTCAAAGAACAGATCCGCCACCTCATCGAGGTACATCCCCACGTGATCGATTTCCTCGGCGCGATGAAAGAGAAGAACAAAAAGGTCTGCCTGCTCACCAACGCCCACTACAAGGTCCTGGATATCAAGCTGAAGAAGACCGAGATCGGCGGGTACTTCGACCGGTGCATCACCTCGTTCGAGATGGGTTATCCGAAGGAGATGCTCGAATTCTGGGAAAAGACGCAGCAGCTCCTGGGGTTCGATAAGGAGCGGTCGCTCTTCATCGACGATACGCCCGGGGTGCTGAGGACGGCAAAGGCCTTCGGCATCAAATATCTCTTTCTCAAGATCGGGGCGAACTCGAAAAAGAAAGACGCTCCCTCACACGAGTTCCCCATCCTCAAGGACTACCGGGAGCTCCTGGAGCCGGCTGCGTAGAGGCACTGCTCCGGCCTGCGGCCGTTCGGCCGGCAGAGAAGCGCTTATGCGCTGTCGGAGCAGTCGTTGCGCCAGAGACAGCCGTGCTGCTCGCAGGTCTCGATCCTCCCGGTAGCAAAGCATGGCTCGTTCCCCTCGTCCTGCTGAATCGCCCTGATGAGCTCCTGCTTTTTCATCTTACCGCCCTTGATGCCCCGCTCCTTCGCGATCTCCCTGATCTCCTGCAGCTTCATATCCCCCTCCTGAAAAGTGATGAGCAGCGACCTCTTTAAACTTTAGCACATTCTCCCTGTTTAGCAACTCTTCATTGCGGCAACACGCATCAGAAGAGGGGGAGTGAGGCGGGCGCTAGGAGGCGATGCCCAGCTCCTTTTTGAGCCAGGCCTCGATCTTCTTGCTGATCGGGTACATCCTGAAGCACGCCCGCTCCTTGTTCTCCTCCATCGCCTCGAGCAGAAGCTCCTCGGGTACTTCATCGATCTTGGCCAGGGTCTCGGCATACTCCGCTGCCGTGTGGCGCATCAGGAAGAGCTGCGGCTTCTTATCCGCTGCATCGATATAGAAGATATACCCCTTGATCGGCTCGCGGAACGTGGGCCCCTCGTCGCCCGCCTTGCAGCGCGGCTCCATAAGGTCCTTCGGTTCGAGGTCCCACCGTATATGGTCGATGACGAACTGCTCCTTCTTGATCTGCTCCAGTGACAACATCTCGCTGAACATCATGGCTTCCTGCCTCCTTCTTCCTCACTGCTGTCCTTTCCGGGCGGCCGCCGCTCGGGCACCCTCCGGTGTCTCACTGTCCCCCGGTTCCACGCCTCTGACACGTACAGGCCGCAGTAGCAGCTTCCGTACTCGTCTATATCGGGATCTTTATAGACGCAGGGACATATTATATCATTATCCCCCTCCCTGGTTCCCGCAGCGAGGCGGCAGGGGCAGGAGCGGTAGCCGTAGCGCTGCTCATTGGCGAGCAGGCCCTCCAGCAGTTCCATTACATACTCTTTATCGCTGTTGAGCCGGATGCCCTGCGATGCGGCATACCGGGCAAGGAGCTCATAGAGGCGCTCGGGCGTCATGGGGCGAGCAGCGCTGCTTTCAACCGCTCTTCGTCGAAGCCGGTGATCACTTCACGAATGACCACCGTCGGATAACTGCCGGACGGGTTGTACTTCCTGACCTCCTTGGAGGCGAGCCACTGTTCGCCGCTGTCGAGGAGGTCCACTTCGACAAGGTCGAACGCGATGCCGTTCTGCTCGAGAAAACGCCGCACCCTTTTACACATCGGACAGGTGCTCAGGGCATAAACGGTTACGCTCTTCTTCTGTTCGGCCATGGGTGCGTGCTACGCATTGCCGACCGGGCCGCCCTCCGGCATATCGGGACTGCTCCGGCGGTAGAGCTCTGCCGCGGTCAGGCCCACGTCTTCGAGCATCTCCCGGTGGGCGGCAGCGACCCTGGTGAGCGGCACCATCAGGGTCTCGGCGACCTGGGGGAGCGCCAGCCCTTTGCCGTAATGCAGCTCGGCAATCTGGACTTTGAGAGCGTCGTCGAGAATATATGTCTTCAGCTCCTCATCCGGCACATCTATAGCAGCGCAGGCCTCGTTGAAGGAGAGCCCGTTCTGCATGCCCTGCTTTATCTTCGCCATTGCTTCGTTATAGATCTTGTCCTCTTCGGGCGTATACTGCTTGTACTGGGGATCGGGCATAAAACTCCTTTCACGAGAGATAGGTAATAAACTTTACCACACTGAAGAACCTTTTAGCTATGGACGGCGTTTGCTCATGCAGAGGAGGGGGCGAGGTGAGGCATTTGGAGCAGCATGGGCAGCCCAGGCGAAGCCAGGATGGCAGAGCGGGCTGCCCCGCCTCGGAGGACGGCGTGGATGCCGTCCGAGAATGAGCACAAATGCTCCGCCTCGCCCCCTCCTCTGCATGCTGCATCTATATTGTTCAGCTTACGAGGCTTCGGGGAGGTCTTTGCAGATATCGGGGTAGAGATTCCTGGCGCATTCGGGGCAGATGCCGTGGCTGAAGACCGCATCGGAGTGGTCGTGGATATAGACCTCGATCTGGTTCCAGTACCCCCGGTCATCGCGGATTTTCTTGCAGGAGGCACAGATAGGCAGCAGCCCGCTCAGCACTTTCACCCGCGCGAGCGCGTCCCGCAGCTGCGCGATCAGCTGCTCCCGCTCGACCTCGGCCTGCTTGCGCTCGGTGATGTCCTCTCCGGAGCTGAGCGTAGCCGCGACAGCGCCGTGCCGGTCCCGCAGCACCGCATTGCGCCAGGCGATCAGCCGCTCTCCCTTCTTCGTGATGACGGGATTTTCGAAATAGTCGGCCGGTTCGACATTTCCGGCTATCAGCCTCTCGAACCCGGCTCTTACGCTGCCCCGTATCCGCTCCGGCACGAAGAGATCGAACCAGTTTTTTCCCACGATATCCTGCTCCCGGAGCCCCAGGACCTCGCAGCCCTTGCGGTTGATAAGCGCCACCTTCTGGTCCGCGCCGATCGCGAGCAGGATGACGCCGGCGATGTCGAGGTATTCCTGCAGCTTATTCTTCTGCTCCCTGAGCAGCTCCTCGCTCTGTTTCAATTTGCGGAACAGGAGATTGTACGGCTGCTCGAGCCCCGTCTCGATGATCGCCTTGTAGATGCAATAGAACGAAACGATCTTGAGATAGTGGCCGATCATATTGGAGAAGCCGTAGAGGTGGACATAGATCGTGAAGGAGAGCTCCGTTCCTATCGTCGCGATGATCGAGAGCACCAGCAGGCGGAGCACCCGCGGGTCGAATTCCCGGCGCTGGCGCAGCAGGAGCACCATCGCCCCGAGGAGGATTGCGCAGATGACGTACTCATTGATGATCTTGAAGCGCGTCAGTCCCACCCCCTTGACGAAGGCCGCAGGGAACACCTGCCAGTAAAAAATGGTCGTCAGCATGAGCGCGCTCACGGCAGCGTAGACGAAGAACGCTGCCGGCGCATGCAGCTTCCTCCTGATGAACCAGGGGGCGACGAGGAGCGAAACGCTCTCCACATAGCGGGCGACGAGCCATATCTGGGGAGGGAGGTTATCGTCATCATATCCCCTGAAGACCCCCATCCCCTTGTAGGCGAGCGTGTGGAGCAGGTCGAGGCCTGCGACGAAAAGATAGGCGACCCCCAGCAGCAGGAGATAGTCGTTGTTCATGAAGCGCCGCGAGTGCCAGGCGATCATGAACATGCCGCAGGCGATGACGATGCTGAAAATCTCGGCGATAGTATGGAAAAGAAGATAATTTCTGACCTGAATAATGTAGAGCGCCAGGAGGACAAGAACGCCGACGAGGATCGTCAGCACGGTGCGGATCAGCGACGATTGTCTCTCCATGATACTCTCTCTCATTCAGGGTACTGGCAGGGTACCGGCAGGCCGCGGTCCGGCCGTACCGTGGTCACTTCTGCAAAAGCATTATAACATTTTCGCGAACCGTATCGGCAAAGGCCTGATACCGGTCAGCCTGCGGTCCTGCAGTCTCTGCGCCTGCAGCCTCTGCGGTGGAAGGGAGGAGGGGCGCCCCGAAGACGACGCGCAGGCGCGAAGGTCTTATGAAGGCCGCACCCCGCGGGAGGGCCTTGTGGGCTCCCTCGATAGCGGCGGGGACGACCGGCGCCCCCATCTCGAGGGCCAGGATGCCGATCCCTTTCTTGAAGGGCAGGACCTCTGTCGTGGAGGAGCGGGTCCCCTCGGGGAATATGCAGAGGGACTGACGCCTCCGGATCACGTATGCCGAAAGCTGGAGCGCCTTGGTAAGGTACACTTCGGAATCGATGGGGATCACATGCGCCAGCCGGCCGAACCATGAGGTGAGCGTCCCGGTAAAGTACTCCTGCAGGCCGAGGAAGTAGAGCCTCCTGAACGTCCTGAAGGGGACGGCGGCGGCTATGATGAAGCCGTCCAGATAGCTCGTGTGGTTGGGGGTGATGACGAACGCTCCCGCTTCCGGTATGCGATCGGCCCCCTCTACCCTGAGCCGGAAAAAGAGCTTGAAGAAAGACTTCTGCAGCATGAACAGGCCGAAGGTGATGCCCAGCGCCAGGGGGCCCTGCGCATAGCCGATCCTTTCCGCCTCTGCCGGCGAAGGCTCACGGCCGAGGATATCCTTCCATGCCACCGCAGCCCCTCCGGCAGCTCCCTCGTCCTCACGGTAGGTCTTCACCGCCGCGACAATCTCGCCCACGGTCTGCACCCCGGCAAGAAACGTATCGGGCAGGTCTATGGAAAAGGCGCTCTCGAGGAAAGATACGAACTCTATCTTCTTCAGGGAATCGAAGCCGAGATCGAGCTCGAGATTGTCGGCGGCGCGGAGGGGGACCTCCTCTCCCATTACTGTCCTGATGCCCTCCACGACCGTTCTTCCCGTCGCATCCCGGAGCAGGGAGCTCTCCGTGAGAATCCCGGGCTGCATTTCCGGCCGTCCTGCAGTGCGCTCCCTCTTCGCAAGCATCTCCTGCACCATGAAGCGCCGCAGTTTGCCCAGGGGCGTGCGCGGGAGCGGATCGGAGACGAGCGTGAAGCCCCTGATCCTCATATACTCCGGGAGCTTCAGGGAGACGGCGGTGATCGCGTCGTTCAGCGCCTCGGTGATATTCCCGATCGACGCCTTCTTCGCATACTCGACATCGGGAACGATCACGGCATGAATCGAATCGGCTGCCGCCGATCCCGCCAATCCAGAAGGAGCAGGCACCACGCACATCTCTTTTATGAGCGGGGTGGTCATATAGGCCTTCTCGACATCCTCGGGGTAGATGTTCTTCCCCGAGCTCAGTACGATCACCTCCTTCTTGCGGCCCGTGATGAAGAGGTATCCTTCGTTGTCCAGCGCACCCATATCCCCGGTCAGGAACCAGCCGTCCTTCATCACCTCGGCCGTGGCGACCGGATTCCGGTAGTAGCCCTTCATCACCATGGGCCCCCGCACCATCACCTCTCCGGCATCGCTGAGCGCGATCTCCGCTCCGGGCAGCGGTCTGCCGACCGACCCCGGCTTGCGCCGCTCCGGGGGAGTGAAGGTGACCACCGGCGCCGTCTCGGTGAGCCCGTATCCCTCGAGCACCGTGAACCCGAGCGCCTCGAGATCCCTCATCACCGCGGGGTCGAGCCGCGCGCCGCCGCTCGCGAAAAACCGCACCGCGGGGAAGCTGGCATGGACCGAGCCGAACACGATCCTGCCTATATTGAGGCCCGTCACTTTCCGGACAGCTCCGCAGAGCCGCATCATCCTGAAGAGAGCTCCTGCGAGTGCCCCTTTCTCCCTCATTTTTGCCGTAATGCCGTTGCGGATCATCTCGTAGAGGCGTGGCACCCCCACGACGACGGTCACGCGGGTATCCCGGATCGCTCCGATAAGCTCTGCCGACTTCAGCCCCGGGCCGAAGGTGACGGCAGCGCCGAGGAAAAGGGGGACGAGAAAGGTGCACATGAACGGATAGGTGTGGTGCAAGGGAAGGATCGAGAGCACCGTATCCTCATGGGTCACGACGCGGGCTGCGATGACCGCTTCCGCATCCGAGCAGAAATTGCGGTGGGTGAGCACCACTCCTTTGGGCGTTCCCGTCGTCCCGGACGTATAGATGATCGAGGAGATATCATCGGGGGAGAGGGAGGCTGTTGCAGAGAGAGAGGGCGGCTGCGCTGCGGCAGGGTCGCCCTCGCCGGCGGCGCTCCGGGAGGCAGCGACCTCGTCGAGGTCCAGGCCCTCCCGTCCTTTGAGCGCCGCGGCAACGTTCGCCGCTGTCCTGGCGCTGTAAACGATGATCGTTGCTTCCGCAGCGGTGATGAGCGTACCGATCTCCCCGGCGCCCAGCTGCATGTCGATGGGTACGGCGACAGCGCCGCGCTGCACGATCGCGAGATACGCCGCACACCACTCGGGCCTGTTCTCCGCGACGAGGGCGATGCGGTCGCCGCGCCGCGCACCGCACCCTCCCAGCAGGTCATCAATATACTGCACCAGGGAGCGCACTTCGCCGTAGCTCATGGAGCGCCAGGAGCCGGCGAAGTAGGTGAAAGCGATTCGGTCGTTGTTGCGTTCTGCAGCGGCAAGAAACAGCGAGGGGATCGTCTCAGCCATGCAAAAGCGTCAATGCCCTTTCATGGAGTGCCCGGTTTCCTGCTGCGAGCAGCGGAACGCTCCGCTCGACGCCGAGGGAGACCCCGTCGAGGGAATTGCCGTCCATATCCGTACAGAGGCCGCCCGCCTCCTTTACCAGCAGGTAGCCGGCAGCGAAATCGAAGGGCCGCGAGGGCGAGGGCATGGCGAAGATACTGATGGAGCCGTACGCGAGATAGGACAGGTCGAGCGCCGTAGCGCCGAGGCAGCGGGTCCTCCTCGCCTCGGCGAGGAGCGGGAGTATGCGGGGAAGATCGAGCTTCGGGTTCGGCGTCTCGTAGGCGATGAGATTGAAGATATCGCTTTCCTGCGCGTGCACCGGCTCGCCGTTGAAGAACGCCCCCTTGCCCCGTTCCGCCCAGAATTCGTCGCCCGAGAGCAGGTTGATAACATAGGCGAGCGAGACGCCGCCCACCGTGGTATCCTCGGCGATCGCGATGGACGAGCAGTAGAAGGGGACGCCGCTGACGGCGTTCTTGCTGCCGTCGATCGGATCGATCACGGCGATGGTGCCGTTTCCGGTCATCCCCTCGCGCGCAGACTCCTTGATGCCCATCTCTTCCGATACGATGGTCATGGGCTCATCGAGCGATTCGAGGGAGCCGACGATGATCTCTTCGGCCTGCCGGTCGATCGGAAAGGTCTTGTCGCCGGCCGCCCCTTTGCCGATCGATTCGGAGGCGAACGGTTTGAGTCTCGTCTCTCCTATCTCGAAGAAGAGCTCCCTGCCGATCTTTCTAAGGTTCTCCACGTTCATGGCAAACTCCTGCATCAGGTGCGGCCGTCGGGTTATTCATGATGATAGCATAAAAGAACGCCGAGGGGGAGAGCCAGCTACAATTCCACCCTCTCCTTGTGAGCGAAGCCTTTCGAATAATCGAGGTAGAAGCCGGAGACCGGCTCGATCTTGACGAAGACGATCTCGAAGCTCTGCGGGAAGCTGACGATAAAGGGGAACTTCTCGATATAGAGCCGCGCCGCCTTGCCGATCTCGGTCCTCTCCGCAAGCACGGTGGCGACGCCCTCCACCTGGACCCCCTTGATCGTGAACCAGTCCTCGTAATCCTCATCGACCGTATACGCCACATGGGGGTTCTTGCGGATATTCTGTACCTTTCTCGAGCTCCTATTCGTGGCGAAATAGACGGTGACGCCCTCGGAGGCATACTCGACCGTGTGCGCCATCGGCCTGCCGTTCGCGGATACGGTCGCGAGGGTCATCTTTTTATGGGACTGGAGATAAGAGGTTATGTTCTCCCGTATCTCGTCGGTCGTATCCATGCGCCCCCCATTCCTCCCGTACACCGCTGCAGCGTTCATCACGGTGTCCGTTCTCTATTCATATCATAGACCAGATATATAGTGTTGGCAAGACAGGGAAGCGAGCATCATACACCCGTTATCGCGCTTCTCCTGCGGCGTGCATCACGAGAGTCACGCCGTCTACGAGAACTTCGCCTGCTGCTTCACCACCTGGGGAGCAACGCCCTTCGGGTCTTTCATCGAGAGGATCACGAGGGCGCCGTCGGAGAGCATGACGATATGAATCCCCTTATCGCTCTTGTTGAGCATCTTGCCTATCGTAACCGCTGCAGACGGCTCATAGAGCACTTTCATCTTGAGCGCATCCTCCTCGAGCCAGGCCATCATGAGCGAGCACTTCTGGCGGATCATATCGGTCACGGTGAAGACCGCGGTATCGGCGACAAAGTACATCATCGAGCTTATGGTGAGCTTCTCCTGATCGGTCTTGTTCTTGATGCGGAACATCAGTTTCTTCTGGTCCACGACACGCTCCTTTTTTCGCCCCGGCCTTTCCTTGCGGCGGTAACGCCACATCTCATGGGTATCGGTACTCTACACTATTCGGAAGATTTTTGACATGGTATGCAGCGGATCGATCGGGATGCTCAGCTCGCGCGGAGGGCGTCGACGATATTCATCCGCGAACCGTTGAGCGATAAAAGTATTCATCTCGTTATGACAGGAGACTTGAAGCCCTGGAGAAATCACTGTCTTTTGTCCAGTACGCCTTCAGAGTGTGTTGAGTCATATAGAGGTCCTTCATCAATGCATTGGGCTCTCTTCCCTTGGTCATGCGGCGCGCAGACTGTCACGACCCCGCTGCATTCACCACCTCTCCTATCAGAGGCAGTAAACCCTATACGATATATCCTTCCGTTGCCTTTGCCAGAGCGCTCGGAACGGATCTGGAGTGGTTGAAGAGCTCCATCAGGGCCGGTGTCACCGTCTCCGAGGCCATTGACCGGCTCATCCTGATGAACACTGCTTATAGTTATGCTTACAAGGTCGTTATCAGGATCAGTAATACCGTTTATCGATACCGCTCTAAACTTATGGTCAGGCGGCCACAACGATGCTGGCGAGGGCTTCGCCCGGGAGCAATCCGGCGGATTATTCCCTGTGGACTCAACAAAACCAAACATTTGCACCACTAGAGTCCGGCAGTTGTTCTCCTCATTCAGCTCTGCAATCTCCTTGGCAGCATCGGTGCACCCAAAGAGCCAGTACAAACCCGGCTCCAAGTCCTGAGGCACCGGCACTTCCTCCTTATGCTCACTGAACTGTTCAACTGCCAGCTCCGGAGCCAGACGCTCTCCGATAACCATATCATTCATATCTAACTGCTGGTCCTTGGAAAGGTAGTACCGTGTCTTACTGGGAGGTACGGCAACTGTTCCGATATTTATCGTCGTCTCTTCGAGGGGGATAGTCGGGCGGCCAAAAGGAATTTTAATGAGAGGCGGGAAAAAAGTCCTCAGCATAAGATCAGGCCCGCCTTTCCATGTGACATATATAGGCGCACTCTCTCCCTCTCCACTCCAGTAGTAATCTGCATTATAGGCGAGCATGCTCACAAAGATGATCTTATCGGTCCCAATTCTCTCTCCCTTGTAACTGAAGCTCCACTTCCCCTGGTCATCCGAACTGCCATACCATTCAAGTCCTTGGTGAGGTCCGGCGACAACCATTGCATGGAGAGGGTAGTTTGAATCAGGTTGTATGCCGTCCATAACCCGCACTTCAGTCTTATGGATTTCATTTAACGTACGCTCTATAGTGCGAGGCGTTAATATCTCGATGGCGGTAGGGATATAATCGACAATCCGATCATATAAATACTGCATGTTGTAATAGAGGAGTGCCGCTGCCTCATCCGTCCTCTGCTCATGTGTTCCCTCGTGGACAAGCGTAATGAGCTGCTGGAGAATCGTCTGCGCATCAACATAGCGTTCCTCTCTTAAAGCGTGATCGCTTTGTGCCAACAATTCTCTTACTTTCTGCGCCAGAACAGCATCTCTGAGCCATCCGAGCAATGCTGCCTCTTCCACATAGCCCTGAATCAGCCTATTAAATTCGACGGGCAGGAAAGCAGCAGGAAGCGCTGTAGGCCCAATGGTTTTTATTACATAGCCTAGACTCTCTTGTTTGCGCCACTTCTCATCCATTATCTCACTTGTGTCATCTTCCTGCTCAGTCCAGTCATCCGGCAGGTTCAATTTAAAAACATCCGGTTTGGCTACCATGTTACGAATTCCAGGAAGCCCATAACTAATCAACTGAAACTCACCAAGTGTCTGGCCAGGCATAATAGGCGGTACAGACTCCCTCCAGCGAGCCCAGGACGCCGCCACGCGAGAGCCTAGCAATGAAACCCCTTTTTTATGCTCAAAGGTAAGCCCGTAAGAATCCCAGCCCGACACCGACAAGGCAGCAAAGGGCACAACACGATACCCTCTCTGCTCGGCAAGAACAAGCTGTGAGAAGGATGGCTTTTTATATCCCATCGGTAGAGAATATAGCTCGGAGGGTTTGACCCCGCCGGGAGATACCTCGACATCAAGCGCAATCTCGCTAATGCTCAGAGTGTTTTCTTGCGGATTGCTAACTGTGTAGTAGTAATTATACTTGCCTGTGTCATCAAGAGTAGCACGTGCCTGAATTTTTACATTATCAAGTGGAGATGGTGGCGCAATTTGGGCATCAACAAATTCTACCGCAAACAGTATAACAATCACCAAAACCGTAAAAGTAGATAGACTATTCCTCAGCTTCATCATCAACCTCCGGTTCTCTCCTTAATCACGCCTTAAGTGGCCTGGATCTCCTTTCAGTGGCCGCAGCATGCATTGGCCTGCAAGTCTACGCAATACTGTATCTTTCCATACCGGGTCAAACGTCCCGCCAGAAGGCCTCGGTCCGCATATGCCATTTGTGGGAACACTCTTGGCCGATATATCGGTATCCTCTCCCATCCGGTGGCTTTTATGAGGAGTGCTCCAATTTTCATTTACGTCGAGAAGCCCACCTTTCGGAAGGCTCATATCCGATATGACCAGATCGGTTCCACACGCTGCATACCATTCTCTGCTGAGACACCATAATGCATCGATAACATAGTCCTCTCCCCAATGGACATGGGGATGAGCGGGCCAATTATAGGGGTCATCCACAACAGGCTCAGAACAGCGTGCGGTTCTGCCGCACCGAACATAACCGTCCCACTCGCCGTCATCAAGCGATACCCCTGAAGATGTGCGCGGAAGCGGCGCAGGCAATTCGGAAAAACCTTTATATCCTACGTCCATGACGCTATATACCGTACACGTTTGATTGCTTTCACACGGAGGAGACAAAAAGTAATATCCCGCTGGAGGACGGCTCGCAAAAATACTGACTTCCATTCTTCCCGAAAGCGCTCCTGAATGATAGGTGAACCTGTAATCAGGGGCCAGCGTAGTGGTGTATCGCTCCGGCAAAGAGGTGCTGGGAGCCGTCTGCCACTGGTCGGTAACGCCACCGAGATTCGATACTTTGCTGCTTTCAGGCATGTCGTTACGATGTGCGGGTGCATGATGGACATCGACATGTCCGCACTGCAGTGATTCCGGCTGGGGACACTCCTCGGGCTCTCCCTTGAGAAACACTTCAAAGGGACACGGCACATGCGTACCTGTGAATATATCGTAACAATAAGTCAAAAAATCCCGGGATGGTTTTATTCTCTTTTGAGGGGAATAAGGCTCAATAGTATTTACGCCGGCAAAAATTTCTGAATACACAGGCTGGCTAAAAGCAAGAATAGAAAGGAGCGCCATCAAAAACACACGGCTGTCAGCTTTCATCACAAACCTCCATTCAGGCTTAAATGCTGAAAGGCATCTTTATAGTGCTAAGCGGAGCCCCGACGCATCCGCACTTTTGTCGCTGCTATATATATCCGGCCGGGCAGGCGTACTATACCATGTCCGCACTACTTTTCAATCCAAAAAAGACAGGAGGAGCGACTATTTTGGTATTCCTGTGATGTTCATCACAATTGGGGGCGTGCAGTGGATGCACAAATGATTTGTCCGCTCGATTCTATGTCGCTCTCAAGGCGTCGACGATATTCATCCGCGCGGCCTTGATCGCGGGGAGCACGCCGCCGATGAACCCCATGACGAGGGAGAAGAGCAGGGAGCGGACGACGATATCGGCGGTGAGCGAAAAAGAGAAGGCGAGCTCCGAAAAGGTCTGGAAGTTGACGGTCGAGATGGTAATCAGCTGCATGAAGGAGGCGAAGAAGAGCCCGGTCAGCCCGCCGATGAAGCCCAGGAAAAGCGACTCCATGACGAAGGCTGCCAGGATGCTCCGCCGCTGGAACCCCAGGGCGCGCAGGGTGCCGATCTCTCCCGTGCGGGTCGCCACGGCGGCATACATGGTGATCATCGCCCCGATGATCGCGCCGATCGAGAAGATGACCGTCAGCGACATGCCGAGGATGCGGAGGAACGTCGCCATCGCCTTCGACTGCTCCTCATAGTAGAGCGATTCCCGTTTGGCCTCGACGGTCATGCGCGGGTCGCTCTCGATGCGCTCCCGCACCTGAGTGAACTCCGAGGAGTCCCGCAGTTTGAAGAGCACCGACGAGTAGACCGGCCTGCGGAAGGCCTGCATGAGCTGGTCGGCATCGCCCCAGATCTCGGAGCTGAAGCCGGTGCTCCCTGCATCGAAGACCCCCACCACGGTCCAGTCTCGCATGCCGAAGCGGAGTGTCTCCCCGATGCCGCCTCCCCTGAACCGCGCGGCGATGCTCCGGCCGGCGATGATCTCGGACGAGCCCGGCTTCGGCATGCGTCCTTCTACGAGCTTCACCTGCGGCCGCAATTTCAGCGACTGCTCCGAGATACCCCTGATCACGACGTTCGAGGGCTTGTCGCTGCCCCGCTTCGGAAGGCTGATGAGCACCACCACCTCCTTTGCGAGGAGACGCTGCCCGTCGGGGCCGATCGCGACCTCGGGCTGCGCCTCGATGATCGCCGCCTGCTCGCGCTCGACGCCGCTCTGGACCTCGGAGTTCGATCCCTTGCGGATGACCACGACATTGTCGTACGATCCCGTGGCGATCAGCGTCTTCCGCAGGCCCTCGGCGAGCATCAGGATCGAGGCGAAGACGAAGACGACGAGGGCCATGCCCGATGCGGTGAGCACGGTGGTGAGCCGGCGCGTCCAGAGGTTCCGAACGCTGTAGGATATCGGCACCGTCATCAGCCGATCCTCCTCAGGCCGTCGGCGATGCGTATGCTGACGGCCCGCCAGGTCGGCACTATGGCAGCGACGATACCGACTACAAACGCGGCGGCGATATCCATATAGATGGTCTCGACAGCCACATTGAAGATCGGGAAATAGGTGCTGAGGGCGTTGCCGAAGGCCTCTGCAGCAGGAAAGGTCGCCGCAATCCCGAGGGCGCAGCCGAGCAGCGAGATGACCAGCGACTCGCCGAAGATCAGCCCTGCGATGTGATAGCTCCGGAACCCGAGGGCCTTGAATATGGCGTACTCCCCGATCCGCTCCCGTGCGGTCATCGCCATGGTATTGGCGACGACCGCCATGATAATGATGATCACGACGAACGAGACGAGCTGTATGGCCATGACGATCGCCTCGGTCATCGAGATGAAGCTGAGCTGGAAGGCCTTCTCGGTCTCGGTGAGCGTCTCGGCGAGAGAATTCTTGAACAGGGCATCGATCGCCACCGCCACCTCGGCGGCGCGGTTCGGGTTGTCGATGCCAACCAGGAAGAACCCGGCCTGGTCCGCGCGGCGGGGCGTCACCTTCTTCATCATCTCGTTCAGGTAGTCCCAGTGGAAAAAGAACTGGCTCTCGTCGGTGCTCTCGTAGCGGCCGGTGTAGATGCCGCGCAGTACGAAGTCCCAGTTGCCGGGATAGATGGTGCCTTTCAGCGTAATAGTATCGCCGATCTCCCATCCGTACTTCTGCGCGAGCGTGCGCCCCGCCACCGCGGCCTTGCGGTCGCGGACAAAGTCGGTCTCCTGACCGGGCGGGAGGACGAACTCGGGATAGAGCTCGAGATAGGGCTTCGGCTCGACCGCGAAATTGGCGAAGAAATTCTTCTCGTCGATGTAGATGCCGCCGAACCAGTTGCCGGCGGAGACGATCTCGACACCCTCGACCTGGCGGATCTTCTCCTTGTACGAGATCGGCAGCTGGAAGACGAGCGATATGGCGTTCCTGACGACCAGGCGGTTGGCTGCGGACGCCTCGACCCCGGCATACCAGGCGCTGATCACCGTCCGCAGGAGGCCGAAGGCGAGGATGGCGACGGTCATGCCGAGAATGGTGAGCGAGGAGCGGAGCCTGTGCCGGAAGGCGTTCCTGACGAGGAGCTTAAGAAGATACATTCAGGACACCCTTCTCGAGATGAAGCATGTGATGCGCCCTTTCCGCTGCCCTGGGATCGTGCGTCACCATGATGATCGTCTTGCCCGACTCGGCATTCAGGCGGTCCATGAGACCCAGCACCTCGCCTGCCGAGACGCGGTCAAGGTCGCCCGTCGGCTCGTCCGCGACCAGCACCGTCGGGTCGGTCACGACGGCGCGCGCGATCGCCACCCGCTGCTGCTGCCCGCCCGACAGCTGCGAGGGATAATGGTCCATCCTGTCGGCGAGATTCACCACCTGGAGCGCCATCGCTACATGCTCCCGCCGCTCCTGCTTCGAGAGTCCGGTCAGCAGCAGCGGCAGCTCCACGTTCTCGAACGCGGTCAGCACCGGGATGAGGTTGTAGAACTGAAAGATAAAGCCCACGTTGGTCGCCCGCCACCGGGCGAGCTCCGCTTCGGGCAGGGCCGTGATCTCGACGCCGCCCACCGTGATGCTCCCGCTGTCGGCGCTGTCGATGCCGGCGATGAGGTTCAGCAGCGTGCTCTTCCCCGAGCCGGAGGGTCCCATCAGGGCGAGGAAGTCACCCTCGGCGATATCGAGGGTGATGTTTTCGAGCACCGGGATGACCTGGCTGCCCCTCTGGTAGGACTTGTAGATGTTCCTGATCTCGACGATAGGGTGTCTTGTTTGTTCCATCTGCGCTGGTATCCCGGTCATTCCTCTTCGCCTGGAGTTTCGTGCTCAGGGTTTCGGCTTTTTATTTCATTTCTCTTCGATTGTTATCGCTGCGCCGCTCTTGAGCCCTTCGGGAGGGTTGACGACGACCCGGTCGCCCGGCTTCACCCCGCTCAGGACCTCGACGACATCGCCGATGCGGCTTCCGAGCGTAACCGCGGTCAGCACCGCCCGGTCTTCCCTTACCACGAATACGACGCTCCTGCCGTTGCGGGAGACGACGGCAGCGGGATTCACCGTCACCCGCGGATACTGCTCCTTCTCGGGCACCGGCTGGGAGAGGAAGGCGACCTTCGCGCTCATCTGGGGCAGTATGCGTTTATCCTTCTCGAGAAAACGGACCTTGACCATGACCGTCGCCTTGGTCCGGTCCGCAGTGGGGACGACCATATGAACTGCGCCGTCGAAGCGGCTCTCGGGCAGCGCATCGAGCTGTATTACGCTCGGCTGGTCCGTCCTGATCTTGCCGATATTCGATTCGGAGACATCGGCCTCGACCTGGAGCGACTCCATATCGGCGATGGTCACGACCGCAGCCTGGACATTGGCGGCAGCGCCGATAGGGGTAATGATGTCTCCTACATCGGCATTCTTCGTCAGGACGACGGCGTCGAACGGAGCGCGGATCAGCGTATACTCCACGTTGACATCGGCCCTCCTGAGCGCAGCCTGTGCAGCCCTGATCGCGGCCCGGGCACCTTCGACCGCGGCCTCCGCCTTCCGGTAACGGGCGAGCGCGGCATCGTACTCCGCCCTGGTCGTATAGCCCTGCTCGAGCAGCCCCTTCTCGCGGGTGAAGCTGGCTTCGGCATCGCGCAACTCGGCCTGCGCCTGCTCGAGCTCCGAGCGGGCCACGTTCAGCCGGGCGGCTGCTTCGTTCCTCGCTGCTGCCACATCCTCGCTCTCGAGCCTGGCGATGATCTCTCCTTTTCTTACGCGGCTCCCCTCCTCGACGCCGAGCCAGACGAGCCTGCCGGTGGTCTTCGCCGAGACCGCGGCCTTGCGCTGGGCCACGACATACCCGCTCGCGTTAAGGACCGTCTGCGCCTGGTAGGGATAGGTCTGCGAAACGGTCGCCACCCTGACCGCTGCCGCAGGCGTGAAGACGCCGCTCGCATAGAGAACGACCAGCGCGAGGATGACGACACCCGCCGCTATCCAGTAGAACGGTTTCCTGCGCCGTGCAGGACGGAATCCCGCGGACGATTTATCAATACGTAATTTCGAAAGATCCTCATTGGCCATAGGGTGCGGTACTCTCCCTTTCCGGTAAACAGCATGCGAAACATTACTGAGAGCGTCTAACGGAATGAGGAGGGGGAGTCGGTCATTTCGTTAGGGGCTCTAAACAATTATAGCAAATAGCAGCGTTGCTTACGGGAAAGCGCAGAATAAGAATCCCTAACAAAATAATGCAGCATGGAGTCGGACGAGGTATAGTATGTGGAGCGGTATCAGCAGCCCGAGCGGAATCATGGATGATGGAGCGGGCTGGTGCCTCGGAGGACGGCTGGATGCCGTCCGAGAATGAGCGAACATACTGTGCCTCGTCTGACTCCCCTGCTCATTCAGTTAGCGCTCTACGAACGCACGAGGCAGTTATGGAAAAAAGCATTGCCCGGAGAGGCAAGGAGACAAGGGCGGAGCCGGAAGGCTCCGCCCTTGTCTCATCTGATAACGTCGAAGCTCGTGGTGTGCATGGTCTTTCGATCCATCTCGTCGAGGACCGTATTGACCACCCAGTTCACGAGGTTGATCACGCCCTGGTAGCCGATGACCGGGTAGCGGTGGAGATGATGCCGGTCGAAGAGGGGGAACCCTATCCTGACGAGCGGGGTGCCGGTATCCCTCCAGAGGAACTTCGCATAGGAGTTCCCGATGAGCAGATCGACGGGATCGGTGAACAGCAGGGAGCGCAGGTGCCACATATCCTTGTTGACGTAGACCTTTCCCTCGCTGCCGAACGGGCTCTCCGCGAGGAGGGCGGCCGCCTCCTCTTCGAACTTCCTGTCGCCGTTGGTGCAGACGATGTGGACCGGGACGCCGCCCATCTCCATCACGAAGCCGATCAGTCCGAGCAGGAGGTCGGGATCGCCCACGAACGCAAACCGCTTGCCGTGGACATAGGCATGGGAGTCGACCATCGCATCGACCGCCCGGCCCCGTTCATCCTCGATCTCCCGGGGTACCGGCTTCCCGGTGATGGCGCTCAGTGCTTCGAAGAAGGCGTCGGTGTTCTTTATGCCGATCGGGGGCAGGACCGCCGTCTTCTGCTCCCACTCCTTCCTTATGTACTCCATGGTCTTCAGGGTCGAATATTTCTGGAGCGCGATGGTCGCCCGTGCATTGATCGAGTCCGCCGCGCCGGCGAGCGGCGTGCCGCCGGGATAGAGCTTGTACTCGCCCGTGTTGGGCGAATCGAAGGTGTCGCTCACATCCGCGAGAATCGTATGCTTCACGCCCATGATGTCGAGGAGCCGCTTCATCTCGCGGTAGTCTCCCGTGTAGGTGTCGAAGCCGGGGATGATATTGACCGTGCCGTTCGGCTCGCCCTTCTTGCCCGCGGTGATGGTCGAGAGGATCGCCTTGAGCTGGTTGTCGTACCCCGTGATCTGCGAGCCGACGAAGCTCGGCGTATGGGCGAAGGGCACCGGCAGGTCCTTCGGGATGGCGCCCTTGTCCCGCGCCGCCTTCACGTACGCATTCAGGTCGTCGCCGATCACCTCGGCGATGCAGGTGGTCGAGACGGCGAGCATCTTGGGTTTATAGAGGGCGTACGCATTCTCGAGGCCCTCGAGCATGTTGTTGAGGCCTCCGAAGACGGCTGCGTCTTCGGTCATCGAGGTAGAGATCGCTGCCAGCGGCTCCTTGAAGTGCCGGTTCAGGTGGCTCCTGAAGTAGGCGACGCAGCCCTGCGCTCCCTGGACAAACGGCATGGTCCCGGCGAACCCCGCTGCGCAGAAGATCGCCCCCAGCGGCTGGCACGCCTTGGCAGGGTTGATCTTTATGTGCTGCCGGGCGAAGTTCTTCTCCTTGTACTCCTCGGTCTTCGTCCACTCCGCGACCTCCTGCACCGTTTCGGCAGGCCACGGCCTCTCGAACTCCCTCTTCCGCTCGAATTGCTCGAGGTACTCCTGCTCCCGGAACAGGTCGTTGTGGTCTTTCACCTGCATCAGCTTCATCGCTTTCATTTCTTCCTCCGTATAAGGCTCCAGGTCGGGCTGTTCACCGTCATGTCCATATCGCGCGCGAATACCGGGAAGCCGTCGAAGCCGTGATAGGGGCCCGAGTAGTCCCATGAGTGCATCTGCCTGAAGGGCACTCCCAGCTTATGGTAGGAGTACTTCTCCTTGATGCCCGAGCCGACCATATCGGGCCTGAGCCTCCTCGTGAGCTCCTCCAGCTCGTAGAGCGTGGCGTCGTCCATGATGACCGCGCCCTCTTTCATCTCGGGATAGGTCCTCTTGTAGTCGTCGCTGTGGCCGAACTCGTAGCCCGACGCCACGACCTCCATCCCGAGGTCCTCGTAGGCGCCGATCGTATGCCGCGGCCGCAGGCCGCCCACATAGAGCATCACCTTCCTGCCTTCGAGCTTCGGCCGGTACGTTGCGATCACCTCGTCCATCAGGGGTTTGTACTTCGCGATCAGCTGCTCGGCCTTCTCCTTTACCGTATCGTCGAAGAGGGAGGCGATCTTCCTGATGCTCTCGTATATCTTGGTCGGGCCGAAGAAGTTGAACTCGACCCAGGGTATCCCGTACTCCTCTTCCATGTGCCGGCAGATGTAGTTCATCGAACGGTAGCAGTGGATGAGGTTCAGCTTCGCCTTGTGGGCGATGCCCATCTCGTTGACCGAGGCGTCCCCAGTCCACTGGGCGATGACCCTGAGACCCATCTCTTCGAGGATCTTCCTCGACGCCCAGGCATCGCCGCCGATGTTGTAGTCGCCGATAAGCGCCACGTCGTAAGGAGTCGAGGTATCGAGCTGTCCCGTGCCGAGCACATGGTCCTTGATCGTGTCGTTCGCGATGTGGTGCCCGAGGG
The DNA here is from genome assembly GCA_040752355.1 of Nitrospirota bacterium. NCBI lineage: Bacteria > Pseudomonadati > Nitrospirota > Nitrospirota bacterium. The sequence continues at coordinate 48,787 of JBFMHE010000009.1, forward strand.
ACTGGCTCACCCCCCTGAACCCCTCGCACCGCACCGGCACGATCGGCATCTTGAACTCCTTCTGCACCTTCTTCGCCACTGCCTCGATGTCATCCCCGATGAGTCCTACCGGGCATTCCGAAAGGATCCCGATGCCTTTGGCGAGCGGGAAGAGCTCCTTCAGCTCGTGCAGCGCCGCGTCGAGCCCCTTGTCTCCTCCGTAGACGATATCCTTCTCCTGGAAGTCGGTGGTGAACTGCATGGCGCCGAACGTATCGATACCGGTCTGTCCGTTGTAGTAGTTCCTCCGCGACCACCAGCTGTACTGCCCGCACCCGATGGGGCCGTGGCTGACGGTGATCTGGTCCTTCACCGGTCCCCAGACGACGCCCTTCGCCCCTGCATAGGCGCATCCCCTGACCGTCATGACGCCAGGCCGCGACTTGATGTTCGACTTGACCTGGCAGGCGCTGCACTGGCCGCTCGGATCGTTGGCAGCCAGGTGCTTCGCCCGGTCCTTCTTCGCCTTTTCCGGGTAGGCTTCCAGGACCTCCTCTATCATTTTCTGCGTATCTTTGATCGCCGTGCTCATCGTCCTCATTCCTCCTTTATGGTGTCACGCTCGAAATACGAATATCGAAATCCGAAACTTCAGAAGTATTAGAGTTTCGTGCTTCGCTTTTCGGATTTGTTTTTTACGCTGCCGCCTCTTCGTTCTCGAGTATGCCGAAATCCATGAGCAGCTGTTCGAGCTCGTCCATGCTGAGCGGGGTCGGAATCACCAGGTTCCTGTTCTCGGCGATCTTCTTGGCCAGCGCCCGGTACTCGTCCGCCTGCGGGTGTTCGGGCGAATATTCGATCACGGTCATTCTCCTCAGCTCGGCCCGCTGTACCTGGTTGTCCCTCGGGACAAAATGGATCATCTGGGTATTCAGCCTCCTGGCGAGCTCGGAAATGAGCTCGTACTCCTTGTCGGTCTTCCTGCTGTTGCAGATGAGGCCCCCGAGCCTCACCCCGCCGCTCTGCGCGTATTTGAGGATGCCCCGCGAAATGTTGTTCGCCGCGTACATGGCCATCATCTCGCCCGAGGTGACGATGTAGATCTCTTTCGCCTTCCCCTCCCTGATCGGCATCGCGAACCCGCCGCAGACGACGTCGCCGAGGACATCGTAGAAGACGAAGTCGGTGTCCGCTTCATAGGCGCCGTTCTCCTCGAGGAAGTTGATGGCGGTGATGACGCCGCGGCCCGCGCACCCGACGCCCGGCTCGGGCCCGCCCGACTCGGCGCACCGGATGCCCTTGAAACCGGTGAGCAGCACCTCGTCTATCTCGAGATCCTCGACCGTGCCGCGCTCCCGCGCCATATCCATCACCGTCGCCTGGGCTTTCTTGTGGAGTATCAGCCGCGTTGCGTCAGCCTTCGGGTCGCAGCCCACGATCATGCATTTGTACCCTGCCTCTGAAAGCCCCGCCACCGTGTTCTGCGTGGTCGTCGACTTTCCTATGCCGCCTTTGCCGTAAATCGCTATCTGTCTCATGGAACCCTCCTCGTGCAGTTAGTGACCGATGCCCTCTCAGAGCAACTGTCGTGCCAGCGGAGGCGGGGGTTGATATGCAACGAGAAACAGCGGTGCCCTGAAGGACCGCCTTGCTGCATTTTGGTATGCATTAAAACATTTTTGTTTCGTATGCTACAATAATTACGCAGCCGGGACGAGTCTTCCCGGACGAGCGGCGCGCCGCTCGTTGACATCCGCCGCCTTTGTACGTTATATTATTCTTTAGCGGGGTGGAGCAGCCTGGTAGCTCGTCGGGCTCATAACCCGAAGGTCAGAGGTTCGAATCCTCTCCCCGCCACTAAACAGAAAGGTTTACTTTATAAGGCTATCCGACGGATGTCGGATAGCCTTACTGCTTTTCGGGCAGGATTTTCAGCGGACATTCCAGCAGATGTGAACGATGCTTCCAGAAGCTCTGCACCGTCCGGCATTACAGGGCGCCTCACCCGACTGCTATCTCCAGCGATATTTTATCGTAGGTGATCACCGGCGCCGTCTTGTGATCGGTCGCTTTCTTTTCAATGAGCCCTATCCGCTCCAGGTAGTTCACGTCATCGGCGATGTTCTTTACATCTCTCTTTGCCATCCGTGCGAGCTCGTTGATGGAAGAAGGCTTCCGCGTCTTGATGATATGCAGCAGCTCGAGCCTCTTCGGCGTCAGCGCCTTCCTGAACGCCTCAAAGCTGGTGAAATAGAGTCCGGTCTCTTTCTTTACCTTCTCTCCCCGCTCAATAGCTTTGGCTTTTTCTGCAAACTCATTAAGTGCTGTCTTTAAATCCTTGATGCCTATTTTTATCTTCTTCACTTTCACAACTCACCTCTCTTATATTTCTCGACATCCCCGAAAAAGTCCCGTATCAGTCTATCGACATCGATAAATCGGTACGTACTCACCACCTCTCTAATATGCCGGGGTCTCCTTTGCTCTCTGCATTGTCATAGCCAATCACCCTGAGATCATCGACTATGTAGACCAGAGAATACTTATAGCCATGCGGCTTATCTGTGGTCGGCGCCTGCAATTTCCACAACTTAATCTCGACAATATTGCCCGCATCGTCTACGAGCTTTGTATGTTCAAGCAAATCGGCCTTCATCTATTGGTATAGTATACCCTTAAAAAGCGCCCTGTCAATTCTCCCTCCTTCTAACCGATTTCCCAACGTACCGACATAAAGCAACGCGAAACAGTTGCCGGTCGATCGAAAGCCTCCGTTGCACCCTTTCTCTTTTTCGCTACAATAGAGGTATGCCCTCTCTTGCTGAGAAAACCCGCGCTTAAAGGATACGTGCACGCATGACGGAACCGGAAGTCCTCAGCCCAAAGATCAAGGAGCTCATCGAGCAGCGCAAGTGGACCGACCTGCGGGAGATACTCGTGGGCTACCCGGCTCCCGATATCACCGCGCTCCTCCGCGATCTGGAGAAACCCGAACGGGTCCTGCTCTTCCGGCTCCTGCCGCGGCAGCTCTCGTCCGAGGTCTTCTCCTACATGGACGCGGCGGATAAGGACAGTCTCCTGAAGGACCTCACCGATGAGGAGACGCGCCACATCCTTTCGAACCTGAGCCCCGACGACCGGACCGACCTGCTCTCCGAGCTCCCCGGACAGGCAACGCAGCGGCTGCTGAATCTGCTGAGCTATGAAGACCTGCGGGAGGCGCGCCAGCTCCTCGGCTATCCCGAAGAGAGCGTGGGCAGGCTGATGACGCCCGATTATGTGGCGGTCCGGCCCGACTGGACCATCGAGCAGGCCCTGGAGCATATACGGAGCAGGGGCAAGCGGAGCGAGACGGTCAATGTCATCTACGTGACCGATGCGTCCTGGACCCTGCTCGACTCCCTCGAGCTCGGCAGGTTCATCCTCGCCCCGCCCTCCGCCACGGTGCAGCAGATCATGGACTACTCCTTCGTCAGCATAGCGGCGTTCGAGGACCGGGAGGAAGCGGTGCGGATGATACAGCATTACGATCTCTATGCCCTTCCGGTGGTCGATTCCCAGGGAGTGCTGCTCGGCATCGTAACGGTCGACGATGTCCTCGATGTGGCCCAGAAGGAGACCACCGAGGACTTCCATAAAGCAGCGGCAGTAGCCCCGCTCAAGACGAGTTATCGCGAATCGAATATCTGGTCGCTCTACCGGAAGAGGATCGGCTGGCTCGCCGGTCTCGTGCTCGTGAACCTCGTTTCAGCAGGGGTCATCGCCGCATACGAAGAGACGCTCGCCGCCTCCATCGCCCTCGCTTTTTTCATTCCGCTGCTCATCGCGAGCGGCGGCAATGCAGGCGCGCAGTCGGCGACCCTGATGATACGCGCCATCGCCACCGGCGACGTCACCATGAAGCACTGGCTCTGGGCAGTGGGGAGAGAGGTCGGGATCGGCGTCATTCTGGGCATCACCATGGGCCTGGCCGCCTGGGCGATCGGCTTCGTCAGAGGCGGTGTCGAGATCGCTGCCGTCGTCGCGCTCTCGATGGTCGCGATCGTCGCCGTCACGAACCTCATAGGCGTCGTACTCCCCTTCCTCCTGGTGCAGCTCCGGCTCGATCCGGCGGTCGCGAGCAATCCCCTCATCACCTCGGTAGCCGATGTCGCGGGGCTGCTCATCTACTTCTCCGTAGCCACAAGAATCCTGGGATCATAGGCTTGGGAGTAGGGATATGCGGTTTTTTGGCGGGCGTGTCCGGGTTCTCTGGAGGCAAAGCAGGGTCTTGCCCCCGCCCCTTTGCTCGTGAGTAAAGTTCTGTATTCCGTACTTGCTTCGATCAGGCATCAACGACAAATTCACGCCCGACAGAGAGCCGCATATTCCCGCTCTCCCCGCTTACTCCATCAGGCTCATCGGGGCTATTTAAGAAAGCCGAACAGTTTCCCCGTCTTTCTCGCATCGACGCCGTGATACGTGCCCCGTTTCAGCACTTCGAGGAAGTTCTCATAGGTCACTTCGCCGTCGAACTCCGTGTAGCAAGCGCCCACCTCCTTCGGCTCATGGGCGTCTGACCCGCCGGTGTACCGAATGCCGAGCTTCAGGGCGGACTCGATCGCTTTTTCGTTGTAGAGCTGCATATTGCTTCCGTTGTATCCCTCGAGAGCGCAGATCCCCTGCACCGTCTCGACCAGCGCGCCCAGGCTGTTCCCTTTGCGGTAGGGATGCGAGGGGATGACCACCCCGCCGCGGCGGTTGACCGCCTTTATCAGCTCGCTCACCGGCGCATACTTCAGGGCCAGCGTATCCGTATCCACCCCGAAGACGAGGCAGTGGCCTTCGGCGGAAGAAAATTCGACTCCCCGGAATATCCTGATGCTCCCGTCGTACTTTTCCCTGAGCCGCTCGGCCGGCTCCGACGCCTCGTACGAGTAGTGCTCGGTAAAGGCGATGCCCTGGAGCCCCTGCTCGACGGCGCGGATAATCATCTCTTCGGGGTCGGCATCGGTGTCGCCGCTGTGCATCGAATGGACATGCAGATCGATCCTCGATTTCATACCACCTATCTTAGCAGGGACCGCCGCAGCTTTCCACGACTTTCTTCACCGCTTCGGCAAAGCTCAATTTGACAGCATAGCCTTAATGCGCTACTTTTTAAGCAGGAAGGAGGACCTCCTGCAGCAGCGATAAGGAGATGCCTTTGCCCGAGTCATACCGCTCGTTTCGCCCCACTGCTCGGAACCTCTTTCACTCCTCTATCCCGGAGGCGCCAATGGCAGAGAGAGTCATCGTCCACCAGGACAAAGATTTTCAGACCGCGTACTGGGCGCTCGACCCCGCAGACCCCGAATCGCCGGAAGCGCGGGAGCCCCGGTCGGTAGCGCATCTTCACGACCTCACTCCCTACGGAATGCTCCTGGCGAGCCTCGGCACCTGCACCGCCGTCGTCCTTCATACATACGCACAGCACCACGATGTCGCCCTCGACGACGTAGAGATCGTCCTCGACTACCAGCGCCTCTATAGAGAGGACTGCAAGGACTGCGAGGAGATCGGCGAGTACATGGAGCAGGTCGCCATGGACATCCGGCTCTCGGGCGACCTCACCCCCGATCAGCGGGAGCGGCTCTACCGGGTATCGAAGCACTGCCCTGTCCATCGCATGCTCGGCGACGGGATCACCATACAGTCGCACCTTGCCGAAGATGCCTTTGTCGCCGGACAGCAGGGGTTCAGGGGAGATATCTAGTCGCTCCCTTCTTTCCGGCAGCGCAGAAACTCCTTGACAGAGAGCGTCTCCTGGAAGATAATTTGCATAATGGGCTGCTTACGCTCTTTCTGCTGCAGTTTTACTGCGCTCATCACAGTGACCGGGAGGTGCGGCTGCTGATAACCATTCATTAAGGACATCAGGGGAATCTTGTTCGTATTCGAAGAAGCGCCTTTTCAACAATGATGCGACGTGCACACCTCTGTCCCGGATACGGAGCTCGACAGACAGGGAACGCGTTACCTATCGGCAATTATTCCATCTTAACTATCTGGAGGTGCGGTCATGAAAGGGTTAAGGACGGTTGCAGCGGCAGTCGCAGCAGTGCTTTTGAGTACGAGCGGTCTCTTTGCTCAGGAGCTTCTGGGCACCAAATTTCCCCAGACGCAGACGCTCGAGCGGCAGACCAGGGGCGCAGTGGAGGCCAAGGGAACCCAGGACACCAGGGGAATGGCCTCCCTGGGGTTCTTTTCAACCTATCTCTGGAGGGGCTTCAAGCTGGGCGACGGCGTCGTCTTCCAGCCGGTGGTCGGGGTGCAGAGCAGGGGATTCGGCGCGAGCATCTGGACCAACTACGACGAAAACCAGAACGACCTCACCGAAACGGATGTCATATTGACCTACACGTATCCGATGGACAGGTTTACCTTCGGGTTCGGCTATGCCTTCTACAACTGGAACTTCGAGGCAGGCGGCCCCTCACTCTTCTTCCGCGGCAATACCCACGAGATATTCGTGAGCGCAGCCTATGAGCACCCGATCATCACCCCGAAGCTCACCATTTACGGGGATATCGATGACGGCGAGGGCGGATTCCTCACGCTGTCGCTCAGCCATGTCCTCGACGTGGCCCGCAACGTCCCCTATTTCAACCTCCCCAAGGAGACGACCCTCACCATAGCGGCGCTGATGAGCGTCAACCTGGACAACGAGCTCATGGGAGCGGGTGACGACTATACCAACTTTCACCATATCGAGGCCGCCGTTGCCATGAACATTCCGCTCACCACGACGATCACCTTCGAGCCGAAGATCGGCTTCAGTACGCCGCTCAGCAATGACGCGGAGGATGCCCTGAAGCGTGCCAGTTTCGACGGCGACGACGACAATATCTATGCGGGCGCTGCCCTGACCTACCGCTTCTAACAAGGGAAGGGGCTGCCGGCGCGGCTGCCGGCAGCCCCTCCCTGATCACTCAGCGATACAGGCTCTCCATGAAGGTCCTGCCGTACGCCCTGGTCTTTATCCTTCCGTCGCAGATGACCACCCTGCCGCGGTCGCTCCCGGAGCGTATCAGTCTGCCGAAGCCCTGCTTGAACTTCAGCACCGCCCGCGGGAGCGAATAGGCGTAGAAGGCATTGCCGCCGCTCTTCTCTATCTCCTCGGTCCTGGCCCTGACGATCGGCTCGGTCGGCACTTCGAACGGAAGCTTCGTGATGATGAGGCACTTCAGTGCATCGCCCTTCACGTCAACGCCCTCCCAGAAGGAGTCGAGGCCGAAGATGATGCTGTCCCTGCTCTCCCGCATGATCTCGAGCATCGTCCTGTTCGGCAGCTCGCCCTGGAGCATGGGGTTGAGCCCGAGCGCCTCGAGAGATCCTGCGGCGAGCTCCCAGGTCCTCTTCATCGTCTCGCGCGACGTAAAGAGCACGAGCACACCGCCGTCCCGTTTCGCGCACTCCGTGAGGACCACTGCGGCGAGCTTCTCGGCGTTGTCCACATCCCGGGGATCGATCTCCCGCCTGATGTCGACGGAGACCTGTGCGCTGAGGTCGAACGGCGAGGGCACCGTTATCGTCCGTGCATCCTCCAGGCCGAGGACCCGGCCGATGAAACCGAAATCGCCCGAGACCGAGAGCGTGGCTGACGTAAAAATGGCGGAGCGGTAGTCGGGGAGGAGATTGTTCCGGACGAAATCCTTCGGATAGACCGGCGCCATCCTGAGGGCCGTATTTCTCTCTTCGATCTCCGCCCAGCGCACGGAATCGGGCATCCCCTCCGCAAACACCTCCATGCCGTCGGCGAAGGCGGTGAGCTTGCCGATCGCCGCCTTGAGCTCGAGCTCGTCATCCTCGAGGAAAAGCCCCACGGTGGTCGTCTGTATCTGACGGGTAAAGTCCCGGAGCGAAGAGGCGACGGACTCGAGCGGCTCTTCGAGGATACAGGTACCCTGCACGGTCTCCCGGTGGCCCAGTTCGCGCCGAACGCGCATCCAGAGCTCCCCCATCGCCGTCTTTATCCCTTCGGCTGCGGGAAAGAGGTGCGGCGAGTTCGAGAGGATGCCTTTGTATGCGCCGCGCTCATCCATACGCAGAAGGGTGCTGAAGATCCGGTCGAATCCCCGTGCGGCGAGGGTCACGCCGGCAACTTCGGAGAGGACGCTGTCGAGCGCATGCGCCTCATCGACGATGAGCACCTCGGTCTCGGGCAGCAGGCGGGATTCGCGCTCGAGCAGCGCGTTGATGCCGACGAGCGCGTGGTTGGCGACGACGATCCGGGCCTTTCCCCACTGCTGCCGCGCCTTGAAATAGAAGCAGTCCCTGAAGAAGCCGCACTGCGCTCCTTTACAGGCGTCGGCGTCCGACGACACTGCATCCCAGACCCCGGCCTTCAGAGCGCCCCACTCCTCCCTGTCGCCGGTCTCGGTCTTCGCTCCCCACTGCACCAGCTCGTGGTATTCTCCCCTGCTGTTGTCGTCCGATGTCCTGAAGGCAGCGAGCCGCCGGAGGCAGAGATAGTTGCTCCGGCCCTTTGCGATCGCATAATCGAACTCCCTCAGGGAAGCGAGCAGGGAGAGATCTTTCGTAACGATCTGCTCCTGGAGGTTGATCGTCCGCGTCGAGATGGTCGCCCGCTTGCCCGAGAGGAGGAGCGGGATGAGATAGGCGAAGGTCTTGCCGGTTCCGGTCCCTGCCTCGGCCAGGAGCATCCCTCCCTCTTCTATCGCGCCGGCGCAGGCCCCCATCATCGTCACCTGGGAGTGCCTGATCTCGTAGTCGTCCAGGGCGCTGCCCACCACCTCTTTCAGAAACCACGCCGCCCGCCCGGCGAGGGCCGGCGCCTCGCCCCTGTTACGCTCTTCTATTCCGTCCATCCCGAATCTCTTCTCTCCGACCTTCCCGCACCTGCTCACCTTGCCTCTCTGAAAGGCGTCTCTGTATTTTACCGCACCCATGACAGTGAAGTCATGGCGGTGCGCCCTGCTGGGTGTAATCAAAAGTGAGGGCAAGTAAGAGGTTAGGCAGGAGGAGGGGAAGAGGGTTGGGGAGGAGCGAATCGGGACGGTTTCGTCGCGGCTCTTAGCGAAGTGGAGCGTTACGCCGCAGCAACTGTCCGAGGTCGGTACGACCGAGTTTTGCTGCGGTAGCGCAATGAGCTTAGAGCCGCAGAAAGCTCACGCCTGAGCGATACCCCTGCCCTCTTCCCCGACCCCACAGAGGTACATGCCCTCGCTTTTGATTACAACCCCCTGCTGCCGCAGGTTTGACGATGATACGGAGAAAGTGCTATTTTATCAGTAGCTGCGGGCGATTAGCTCAGTGGGAGAGCGCTTCCTTCACACGGAAGAGGTCGTGGGTTCGATACCCTCATCGCCCACCATTCTTTTCTTTTCAAAAGCTCTCAGCAATCAGCCGTCAGCTATCAGCAAAAAACAAAGAAAGTAAGTATCTGCGTAAAGCCGCCATCAAAATATGCTGAGAGCTGAGAGCTGAGAGCTGATAGCTGAGAGCTGATTGCCGATGGCTATTTCCCTTCTATCAACGTGCTGAAGCACGGGGCGTGGCGGATGTTCCGGTAGGTCTTCGAGGTCTTCAGGTAGGTCCAGTTGGTGTAGCCGTTCTCTATCGCCTTGCGCAGCCAGCGGCAGGCCTCGTCCGGCTGGTCCTTTGCCGCGCAGAGCTCGGCCATGCTGTTGAGGGCGTAGACGTTCTTCGGGTTCATCTCCAGAGCGCGCGTGATGTCCCGCTCCGCCTCGGCGAGCTGTCCGGTCAGCAGGTAGACGAAACCGCGGTTGTTGTAGGCCATATCGTTATTCGGATCGAGCGCTACCGCACGGTCGAAGTCGGCGATCGCCTGTTCGTAATAGCCGATCTCCTGGTAGGCGTTCCCCCTGTTGATATACGAGGGAAGGAAGTCGGGGTTCAGCTCGACGGCCCGGTCGAAGTCGGCAAAGGCGCGGCGGTACAGGCCTTTCTTGAGGTAGGCGAGGCCGCGATTATTGTAAGCGCCGTAGCTCTTCGGGTTCGCCGCAATAACCTTCGTGTATTTGTCGATGGCGTGGTCGTACTTTCCCTTTTTATCCATCACACGCTCTCCCCGCCCCTAATCTTACACCGCCCCCCCGTCTATGGTCAAACTGCGGACGGAATTAACGTGCCTCTTCGGCAGGAGCAGTCGTTATTTCCACATCCTGGGGTCAAAACTGAACTCCGAAGGATGTCCGGTGTTTACCTTCGGAAAGTCGGGATGAAGAGGGTTCAAGACGAGGTTGAACTCGTGGGGTACGATTACGGAGGGAACCTTGAGGAGAGCGGTCCTCCCCTCTTCAGCCCATCGGTCCCCGAGCTCCTGTGTAGTTTTCGGCGGAGGCTCCTCCCTCCACTCTTTCGGCAGCTCGCCGGCGCTCACGGTCTCGATGGGAAGGGAGTCGGGAATCTCGACCGGGACAGCGGCGAAGACAATCCCCGAATCCCGCCTCGTCAGTCGGACGAACATCTCGAGCGCTGCCAGCGATAAGTGCTCGCCGAGGTATACGACGGCCGTACCTTTCGAATTCCAGCGGCCTCCATAGAGACTGGCGCCCTCCCCGGAAAAGGCCTCCCGGAGAAACTCCTTCCTGAGCAGTCTCCAGGCCCTCACAGGACTACCCCATGCTTGATACGGCCCAGGAGACTTTCCACTTCTCCGGCGCCCGCGTCGGTCCTCATCATGTCGAGCGGGGTCCTGTTGCCGAGCGCAATCTGCGTGTCATGCAGCCACTCCCGGGCGTGCTGCTCGTCGCCAAGCACCTCGACCGCAAAGGCGAAGATCCGTGCAAGCCGGTACAATCGATCACTGGCGCCCGTCGACAGCCTCGTGGACGCCTTCTTCTTCCGGATAAGAGTCCGCTGGCTCAAACCGATTGCCTCGGCAAACTCCTTGTCCGAGAGACGCAGCAACTCCTTGATGTAGTTGCCTGCAGCGACGGGTATTCCTTTCCTGATAATAGAATCGAATTCAGAGTTCTTCTTCGGCTCTGCCCCCAGATGTTTTCTCCCGCCAAAAGCCGTTATGACGCTGTACATACAAACACCTCCCTTATGCCATATGTCAATATTTTATACGACATATGTCTAAATTGCAATCTGAAATCGCGGGCGCGGAAAGACATGCCACGCGACAGGAGCAGCAGGAGCCGATCTCGTCACTTTTTTGACCATGTTTCCGCAATTCACATTGTGTTGCCGATTGACCACAAAAAAGATTGACACCCCAACAACTGTTTTTATTTACATTTCAATATCTTATTTATACATAACCTTATGGCACAGGAGTTGCTACTTACAATATCCGGTTGCATCGATCTTTGAAAACAGCTATCAGCTATCAGCTATCAGCAAGGAGGCTCGGGTTGCGAGACTTCAAAGCCTTAAAGGTCTGGCAGAAGAGTCATCGACTGGTGCTGGCGGTTTATACAGCTACCCGGTCGTTCCCGAAAGAGGAAGTGTACGGGCTTACAAGCCAGATTCGGCGCTCCGCCTCCTCTATAGCCGCTAACATCGCCGAAGGCTGCGGGAGAAGCGGCAGCAGTGAGCTGAGCCGATTCCTGCACATAGCGATGGGCTCCGCAAGCGAGCTTGAATATCACCTGCTACTTGCGTGCGACCTTGATCTGGTGATAGCTTCTGAGTATGAGGAGCTATCGACCGCGGTGAGCGAGATCAAGCGAATGCTCACCGCCCTGATAAAGAAGCTGAGGGCTGAAACATGAGAGTTTTTGCTGTTGATATTTCGCTGAAAGCTGATGGCTGATAGCTGACAGCTAGTTTTTTTAGTTGCCGTACGCCGCCCTTGGCGGTGAAACTGAACTAACCTAGGAGGGTTAGGAAGTGAAAAAATTCGTAGCAGTACTCGCAGGCATGTTGTTTGTTCTTGGCCTCGCAGCCAGCGCCTTCGCGGTCCATGCGGACATCCCGTCCGAGACCCAGGCAGTGGTTGCAAAAGGGACGACCCAGATCACACTGGGCGGAAGCGTAAGGGTTAGAGGTGAAATCAGGGATAATGCTGATTTCAATGATGACACCAACGATAGCCAGTCTTACTGGGATCAGAGAGTAAGGCTCCGCCTCCAGGCTGATGTATCGAAGAACACCACTGGTGTAATTCACCTTGAGAGCCCGTCTGCAGCATCGAGCGACCGTCAGTGGGGCTCCTCTAGTGCCGCAGACAACGAAGGAACTGGTAGCTATCTCGGCAACGTGGACCAGGGCAACGGTAAAGCAGGCTCCATGTTCATCCTCGAGGCATGGATCCAGCACAAAGGCTCGGGACTCCTCGGCGTGCCCGCAGGCTTCAAGATCGGTCATATGCCGGTCAAGCTCGGCTACGGCCTCTTCTTCGATCATTCGAAGTTCGGCGATGATGCACTTAACGTCTTCATTGACCCGATGAAGGACCTCCATATCGAGCTCTTGACCGCTAAGCTCAGTGAAGGCACCCCTGCTAATGCTGATGACACCGACATGTACTCGGCGATAATCAGCTACAACTTCAACAAGGATACTTCAATCTCTTTTGATGCGACATTGCTCAATGAGCAGGCTCCGGTAATAGCTGCATTTGCCGGTGAGGACAATGTCCAGCTCTGGAACTTCGGTCTCCGCGGCCAAACCAGCATCGCCGGCCTCGGCATCAGAGCTGGCGCTGAACTGCAGACGGGTAATGTGGAAATCGCCGGTGGTGCCGATCAGGATTTCAATGGCTATGCTTTACTTGCCGGGATTGATTACACTCTCAACCCGGTGAAGCTCTCTGTTGAATTCGCGTACGGCAGCGGCGATGATAATGCTGCTGACAATGACATTGATACCTTCCAGACGTTCCAGAGCAACATCCAGAAGTACACCTACGTGTACGATTATCGCGTGACATCCGCAGCTGGCGCTACCAATACCGGTATTGCCAATACCTGGTACATCAAGGCCGGCGCAAGCGCCGATATCATGAAGGATCTGAACGCTCTTGTAAATGTTTACTACTTAAGGGCTGCTAAGAACAACGTTGTTGCGCTTGCTGGCGGCAACACTCTTGGCACAGACAAGAATATCGGTATCGAAGTTGACGGCAAGCTCACCTACAAGATCGACCGCAACCTGGTCTACTGGGTCGAGGGCGGCTATCTCTTCGCAGGCGACTTCTATGACAGAGCCGGCGCATCTGCTGACGATGCATACGCTGTAAGGCACGGCATCGAGCTCAGCTTCTAACAACAACCGTAATGCGTCACGCGTGACGCGTGATGCGTGAAGGACTCAAAAGGCGGCTGCTTCGGCAGCCGCCTTTTTTGTTTATCGATCCCCTTAGCCACTACAGCCCTGAATCCCGAATAAATATGCTATGCTAGTATAGATAGTTGTCGAGGAGGCGCATATGAAGACAATGTGCATAAAATATCCCGAATCGGTGCTTGCAGCGCTCAACCTCAGCCCCGAGATCTTTGAGCAGGAGGCGAAGACCGCCCTTGCAGTAAAGCTCTATGAGATGGGTCGCCTCACCTCGGGACAGGCCGCTTCTCTTGTCGGCATATCGCGAGTCGCATTTCTGTTGAACTGTTCCCGGTATGGCGCAGCAACTGTAGAATGGGATCAGAGTGAATTGGACAGCGAGTTTTCGGACAGTCTTCAATGACAGGCCGCCTGATCTCAAATACAGGCCCCCTCATCGCGCTTGCGCTTATCGATCGTCTGGACATTTTGCAGAAACTCTTTCGGCAGGTCACTGTTCCCGGCTTGGTTCATGCCGAACTGCTCGAAGGCGGCAGTTCCGGTTGCGGCCTTGCCTCGTATAACAAAGCATCGTGGATTGAAGTCCGTCATTTATCCAAGCCGGTAGAACCGTTGCTTCAAACAATTCTGGACCGTGGCGAGGCATCCGTCATTCAGCTTGCCGGGGAGATCGCGGCCGATTATGTCCTGATCGATGAACGCAAAGCCAGAAAGGTCGCTCGTGATGTCTTCGGACTCAAGGTGGTCGGCACTGCCCGGGTCCTTGTAGAGGCCAAGAGGAACGGATATATCGACAGCGTCGGCGCTGCTCTCTCTCGCATGAAAGAAGGCGGCTACTATATCCATGATACTATCGTCTGGTTTGCATTGAAAGAGGCAAAGGAGACGGCGCGGTGAACGCTTGTCCATTTTGCAAAGGAACCATCGAAGAAAATAGGAAATGGGGACGGTTCCAAGAAAATATTCATGAGGGAGTTGTCGTAATAATCACCACTTACAGACCTGATCCCGAGCTGTGGATTGACTGGAAAGTAAGGAGGAAATGACAATGAACACTTGTCCGTTTTGTAAAGGGACCGTCGAAGAAAAAAACATCGAGCACATTCATCGCTGGGGCGATGAACTGTATCTGTTCGAGGATGTAAGGGCAGAAGTATGCAAACAGTGCGGAGAGGCTTTTTTATTTCCAGCGACCTTAAAGGCTATTGACACTATTATAAGAGAAAAGCCGAAAACTGAGCGGATCAAATGCATCCCTGTAATCAGCATGGCCGAAAATGCTGCGGCGTAAGACAGAAATGGACAGAAATGGGGACGATGGACAGAAATGGGGACGGTTCTATTTTCTCGATTCTCTGCTCTCTGGATAACTCCGGAGAAGGAGGCTGAAAAGAAGCATCGGCGCTAAAAATAAAGATCGTAATGCGCAATGCGTGATGCGTGAAGGACTCAAAAGGCGGCTGCTTCGGCAGCCGCCTTTTTTGTTTGCAATTCTTCCCTATCCTGTGGTATTTATAGTTATGCAATCAGCCGAGTTTGTTTTCACCGGTATTGTTTTTAAAGAGGGAGAGCGATACAATTCCTTATGCCCGGAGCTTGATGTAGCATCGGAAGGTGAGACCGTCAAGGAAGCATCAGGATATTTAATTGAAGCCGTATCTCTCTATTTGGAGACGGCAATCGAAGCAAACCTTCCCTATCTGCGCCCTATTCCCCGGAATGAAGACCCACGGATAACAAATCCGGAATCTATCATAACGACTTTTAATCTGAAAGTTGATTTTCAGATAAAAGTCCATGCCTAAGCTTCCTCCAGTAAAACCCTATGAGATTATCAGAATTCTGGAGAGTATCGGTTTCTATAAAATACGACAAAAAGGAAGTCATTTACAGATGAAGAGGGGTAATCTCTTGGTTACTATTCCGATCCATCCCGGAGATTTGAGTACAGGCACATTGAGATCTATACTGCGGCAGGCCAGATTGGATATTGATGAATTTCTAAAGCTGTTTTAATGAAGCACGCCGTAAGGCACGGCATCGAGCTCAGCTTCTAACAACAACCGTAATGCGTCACGCGTGACGCGTGATGCGTGAAGGACTCGAAAGGCGGCTGCTTCGGCAGCCGCCTTTTTTATTTACAAAAGAAAACAAACGTTTGTGATATAATTTTAATCAATGATCGGCTCTGTAATATCGAAGAATAATATCGCGATCCGCTTAACCGCTGAGAGATGGGCGCATATTGTTGAGGCGCATGACTATATGGCAGGCAATCAGGACCTTGTCTTTGAAACATATTGAAAGTCCGGATTGTATAGTTCAAGGGGGAAAAGACGAGCTAATCGCTATCAAGCATTATCAAAAGACTTCTATTTCTAAAAAGTCTATGGTCGTAGCTTATAGGGAGGATGCAACTGACGGTTTGGAGAGGATAACCAAGAGAGGTGTCGTGTGGAAAAAGTAAATAGCGTTTTGGACTCCCTGCCGTACATTTTAAAAATGCCCTCTCATCGCATTTGGATTGACTATGATGAAGAGGCTGATGTCCTCTATATAAGCTTCAGAAAGCCCCAACAGGCTAATGACAGCATTATGGAAAACGATATAATTTATCACTACCATGATAAAGAGCTCGTAGGAATGACCATACTTCATGCTCAAAATAAGGCTGCTCAGCAAAGATAATGAACAAGATAGCTATGGAGAAATGGGGACGGTTCCAACAGTGTTCGGCATCGAGCTCAGCTTCTACAACGTAATGCGTCACGCGTAATGCGTGATGCGTGAAGGACTCAAAGGGCGGCTGCTTCGGCAGCCGCCCTTTTTTATTTGGTTACCTCCAGGAAATTCCGCCCTCTTCAGAGCTTTCAATTTATTCTTGATAGCGTTTCAATCCGGGAATGCTTGAGAAGTGGTCATCTATCGTAAGGACATCAAGATTGTGTTCTAATGCCAGTGCGCCTATAAGAAGATCGGACATCGGCAGGGTGATTCCCTTCTTTCTCAATCGGGCAGAGAGGTTTCCGGCTCTTATCCATACGTCAGGGTCCATCTCTATATAATGGAGCGCTGATAGCACATTCGACAACTGCGCTGCCTCATGGTCGGACTTCGCGCCCTGCAGAAGCTCATAGCAGATTACTCCGCAGATGCTGGCCTGACCTGCTTCGATAAGCCCGGCAACCGCATCTGCCGTCCCCGAAGATCCCCTGAAGAATTCGACCCATGCACTCGTATCGATTAAGACATTACGACTTTCTTTTCTCAATGGCCTTTTCCCTTTTCATCTGCACTTTCAACTCTTTGTCCTCTTCGGCTTTCCAGTCGAACGCCAGGGAAACCTTGCCTTTGAGGCAAAGGAGCTCTTTTGCTTTTTGCAGCCGTACGTATTCCTGCATGGCAATAGTGATTGCCTTGGTCTTTGATTTCTCTCCTGACACCTTCTGCACTTCTTTGACAAGGTCGTCGGGTATGTTCAATGTTGCACGCATTATAGTCACCTCCGATATATGCTCCTATTATATGCATATATTTCGTGCTTTTTCAACTGGACAAGACATATACGGAAAGAGCAGTACGATGGGATGGGACATGAATGAATTTCTAAAGCTTCTTCAAGAGGCACACCGCCTGGGCCGCGATCCCCTCGCCTTTGCCGGCAAACCCCATTCCCTCGTTGGTCTTCGCCTTTATATTGATGCGTGAGGGATCGATGCCGGACTGTGCGATAGCCGTCTTCATTGCATCCAGGTGAGGAGCCATTTTCGGCCTTTCGGCGATGATGATCGAATCGATCCACGCAATCTCGAAACCCTCCGCCCTGACGAGATCGACGACCCCCTTGAGCAGGAGGATGCTCGACGCGTCTTTCCATGCGGGATCGGTATCGGGGAAGTGCCTCCCGATATCCCCCTCGCCCAGGGCGCCGAGGAGCGCATCGATAATGGCATGGCAGAGCACGTCCGCATCGGAATGGCCGAGGAGCCCCCTCTCGAAAGGGATCTCGACGCCGCCGATAATGAGCTTCCGCCCTTCGACCAGCCTGTGTGAATCGTAACCTATACCAACACGCATACCCCTAAATTCCAATCCTCAAATTCCAAAATCCAAACAAGTTCCAAACTTCAAGCTCAACGACCAAACAGACTTAACGACCCAATGATTCATCCCTTGCTCTTTTCAACAATCGCACTGAATATTTTCGTCAACTCGACCGATTCGCGCAAAAGAGTACCGCGGTCAGACTCCTGAAGACTATCACAAGAGACGAGTTTAAGCCAATAGCCGCTTTCCTTTGCCTCTTTCCGGCATATCTTAATTCTCATAAGGAAATCCTTCTTACTCAAAGACTCATTGGCTTCGATATAATTCGCCCCTACAGAGCCAGCCGACCTGACAAGCTGTTTGCACATCTCGCTATTCTGCAACGTCCTGGGCAACCCTCCGGAAAAGGTAACAACATCTTTGGCAAACTTGAGCGTCCGAAGTCCCAGATCGAACGGCTTTCCGTAAGGCTCTGTATCTTTTTGTTCGCGATTTTGACTTAGGAATTCGTTTGAGTTTTGGCTCTCGGAATTTGGAACTTGTTTGGGGTCTGGAATTTGTTTGGAATTTGGAGTCTGGAATTTGGAATTTGCCTTTAACAGCGCTTCCGCGACAATGGCATCCTCGGGGGTGGTTACCTTTATGTTCCGGTACGAGCCCTCTACCACCCGTATCGTACCGCCGGACTTCTCGACGAGCGCCGCATCGTCGGTCGCGTAGTATCCGTCGGCGCGGGCTTTCTCGTGGGCGTGCCTGATCCTGTCCACCCGGAAGGTCTGCGGCGTCTGGACAGCCCAGAGCACGGAGCGGTCCAGGGTCCTCCTGACGACGATCTCTTCGCCCTCGGTACCGTCCTCGTACCGGCGGAGCCTGCCCTCCTTGATGGTGTCCTTCACCGGGACCGCGGCGACGACGCCGTCGAAATCCTCGAGCCCCGCAATCGTCCGCCCGATCAGCGCCCCATCCGCGAGCGGCCGCGCGCCGTCGTGTATCACGACGACAGAGGCCTTGCCGTCCAGCGCCTTGAGGCCGTTGTAGACCGAATCCTGGCGCTCTTTGCCGCCGGGGATAATGCGCTTCACCTTCGTAATCCCGTACCGCTCGATCAGCGCAGCGCCTGGGGAGATATCCTCTCCCTTGAGCACGGGGATGATCTCGGCGATCTCCTCCACGCCCTGGAGCGCCTCGAGCGTCCAGATGAGGAGCGGCTTGCCGAGGAGCTCGAAGAGCGGCTTGTTGCGCTCCGAGCCGAACCGCGTCCCCAGCCCCGCGGCAGGGACAACTGCGACTACTCTCTCTCCCTTGATCATCCTTCTTTACTCTTCTTCCCGCACCTTTGCGAAGATCATCCGTCCCGCCGTGGTCTGGAGCACGCTCGTCACCACGAGGTCGGCGTTCCTGCCGATAAGCTTGCGCGCATTCTCGACAACGACCATCGTCCCGTCGTCGAGATAGGCGACGCCCTGGTTGTACTCCTTGCCCTCCTTCACAATAAAGAGGTTCATCGTCTCACCGGGCAGCACCACCGGCTTCAGCACGTTCGCCAGTTCGTTGATATTCAGCACCGCCACGCCCTGGAGCTGCGCCACCTTGTTGAGATTGAAATCGTTGGTGATGATCTTGGCGTTCAGCAGCCGCGCGAGGGCGATGAGCTTCGCATCGACCTCCCGCACCCTGGGAAAGTCCTCTTCGACGATCCTGACCTTGATGTTCGACATCTTCTGGATGCGGTGCAGGATATCGAGCCCCCTCCTGCCCTTCGTCCGCCTCATGGGGTCGGGAGAGTCCGCAATATACTGGAGCTCCTGGAGGATGAACTGGGGGATGATGAACGTCCCCTCGAGGAAGCCCGATTCGATGACATCCGCAATGCGGCCGTCGATGATGACGCTGGTGTCGAGAATCTTGAGATCCTCCTCGAGCTCCTGCCCCTTGAAGAGCCGCATGATCGCGGGTATGGTGAGGTTCTTTCCCCGGTGGAGGCCGACGAAGAGCCCGCCGTACCCGAGCACCGCGTTCAGGACAAAAGACGCTATCGCCCAGCTCTCGTCGGTGAGCAGGAAGCGGAGCGGAAAGAGGAGCAGCACCGAAAAGATGAGCCCCATGCCGAGGCCGAAGAGCCCCCCGATGACCGATCCGAACGAAAAGCCCTTCAGCTTCGATTCAACGAACAAAGAGACCATGCCGAGAAAAATACCGATTAATAATCCCTGGACGGCCATCCCGTACTTGAGGCCGTAGAGATAGCCCGCAAGAGTAAAGACCGCTACCACAGCGCTCCTGGAAAAAATATTCATCGCTCATTCACCTCCTTTCATGAAGATTTCGAAAATCCTGCTACCTAAATTCTAAACAAAACAGGACCGGAGTACCAACTTTCCTGTCCTTTGGGGGCTATGAACAGCGTGCAGCGGGGATGGCGCTTATGTCGGCGACACGGCGATGTAGAACTTCCTGCCGTTGCGATTGATGAAGAGGAGGGCCGAATCCTCCGGCTTGATCTTCGAGATCACCCGGTTGAAATCGTTCAGGCCGCCGATGCGCTGCCGGTCGATCTCCTGTATGATGTCGCCCTTCTTGATACCCGCCTCGTCGGCAGGCGACCCGGGCTCCACCTTGACGATCACCACGCCCTTCTCGTCCTTGTCGACGCCGAGCTGCTTGGCGATGGTGCGGTTGAGATCGACCGCGGCGATGCCGGAAAGGGCGTTCTCCTCGCTCTCGTGCCGCTGCGCGGGCTCCGGCGCCGCTTCGAGGCCGTCGGAAGGGAGCTCGGTGATCGCGACCGGGAGGGTCAGCTCCTTGTCCTTCCGCAGCACCTTCACCGTGATCTGCGACCCGACCTGGCTCTGGGCGACCATATTCCTGAGCACGCCCACGTCGGTCACCCGCTTGCCGTCGAACTCGAGGATGATATCCCCCCGCTGGATGCCCGCCTTCTGCGCCGGGCTCCCCTTCGCCACGTCGCTGATGAGCGCGCCCTCGGAGGTCTTCAGCCCGAACTGCTGCGCAAGCTCGGGGGTCAGCTCCTGGATGGTGACCCCGATCCAGCCTCGCGTGACCTTGCCCTTCTTGATCAGCTGGTCCATGACGAGGCGCACCATGCTGCTGGGGACCGCGAAGCCGATGCCCTGGTAGCCCCCGGTCTTCGAGAAGATGGCGGTATTGATGCCGATGAGCTCACCCCTGATATTGACCAGCGGGCCGCCCGAATTGCCGGGGTTGATCGCCGCATCGGTCTGTATGAAGTTCTCGTAATCGGCAATGCCCACGTCCACCCTGCCTACGGCGCTGATGATGCCCATGGTGACCGTATGGCGCAGGCCGAAGGGGTTGCCTATGGCGAGGACGAACTCGCCCACCTGCAGCTTCTCCGAGTCGCCCCAAGGCACTACCGGGAGGTCGCGGGCGTTTATCTTGATGATCGCGATATCCGTCTTCGGGTCCGCGCCGATGACCTTGGCCCTGAAGCTCCGCTTGTCGAAGAGGATCACCTTTATGTCATCGGACTGCTCGACCACGTGGTTGTTGGTCACGATATACCCGTCGGAGGAAACGACCACGCCCGAGCCGAGGCTCTGCTCCTTCCACTTCCGGCCGTTGCCCTCGGGGAAGGGGTGGAGGAAGTCGAAGAAATCGTCGAAGGGCGTCGGCTGCCGCTTCATCGTCTTGACGCTCGATATGTTGACGACCGACGGCGAAACCGCGCGCACGATCTCGGAAAAGGCCCGCGAGCTCTCGACGATCGAGCCGGGCACCCTCGGGGCAAAAGGCATGTAACTCGGCGTGACGGTCCTGCTCAGGAGGTAATAGGTCAACCCGCCGAGCAGAAAGCCGAGCAGCAGGAGGATCGGTATCCAGGCATAACGTCTTTTCATAATTTTTTATTTTACCATGAATTTGCGCACGTCACCTACGCGGAGCGTGATCCGGTGGGCGTCGATATACTCGAGGAGCGGCACCGCGTACTTCCGGGAGGTGTTGAGGATGTCCCTGAACTCCGACACCGTCATCTCGGGCTTTTTTGCGAAGAAGCCCTTCAGCCGGGCGATCATCGTATCGTACTGTTCGCGGGTGATATACATCGCATCGTTGATGCGGACCAGTGCCCCTTCCTTGGTAAGGAGCTTCAGCATATCGCCGAGCTCCTTGTCGCCGAGGGAGAGCTGCTGGGCGAGCTCGGCCTTGAACGGGGGCTGAAAGCCCTCCTTGCCGAGCAGCGCCATGAGCCTGCTCTTTACGCCCTCGTCCGTGCTCGTGAGCGCGACCCTGAACTCTTTCAGCCGCACCGTATCCTTCTCGACCACAGCATCCTTCACCAGCTCGACAAGGCTGTTGAATACCTTCTCTGCATCCTTCTGGTAGATCCTGACGCGCGCCCGGAGCTCTTCCTTAGGCATGCCCTGCCTGAGGGGGTTCTCTTTGTGGAACTGCCGCAGCTCTGCCACGACCGCCTCCCTGAACGCATCGAAGGCGATCCTGTGGAGCAGCACCTCATGCACGCCGATCACCGCTCCCTCTTTGACCAGCTGGGCTATCGCGGCCCTGATGTCGGGGATATTGCCCAGGACCCAGCCCTCGATCTCTGCGGTGCGGCAGCCGTTGAAATGCGCCCGCTTCACCTTGGTCTCTATCTTCTCCTTCAGGGAGCCCTCTTTGAAGACGACGAGGTCTTCGATCCCGCTCTTCCTTTTCCGCCTGATCGGGTAGGGATCGAGCACCGACCCGCCGCCGATCGTCTCGAGGGGGGAGAACCTCCTGACGATATACCGGTCCCCTGAGAGGACGACGACCGGGTCTTCGAGCCTGAACTGGCAGAAGCACGACTCGCCCGCGGCCACCTCGCTCCTGTCGTAGAGGATCACCCGGGCGATGGTCTCGGCAGTGCCGGAATAGAAGTGGACACGGTCCCTGCTCTTGATGACCGGCGCGTCTTTCAGCATCTCGAGCTCGGCGTCGAGCACGGCGGTCGGCGCGATCTTGTCGGAATCGACCACCACATCGCCGCGCTTGAGCAGCTCCTTGTCCACGCCCTGGAGATTGATCCCGATCCGCTGGCCTGCATACGCTTTTTGCGCGCTCCTGCCGTGGCTCTGGAGCCCCCGCACCTTGGTGGCGATCTTCGAGGGCAGTATCTCCACCGCCGCATCCAGGGCTATGGTCCCCGACAGGGCGGTGCCGGTCACCACGGTGCCGAAGCCCTTCAGGGTGAAGACGCGGTCGATCGGGAGCCGGAAGAGCCCCTCGGTCAATTTCGGGGTGACCTTCCGCGCCACGTCGGCGATCGTCTCCCTCAGCTTCTCGATATTGAGACCCGACTTCGACGAGACCGGGATGACCTCGGCATGCTCGAGAAAGGTCCCCTTCACAAAAGACCGCACCTCGTCGGTGACGAGCTCCAGCCACTCGGCATCCACAAGATCGGCCTTGGTTACCG
The DNA here is from genome assembly GCA_040752355.1 of Nitrospirota bacterium. Classification (NCBI taxonomy): domain Bacteria; kingdom Pseudomonadati; phylum Nitrospirota; species Nitrospirota bacterium. The sequence goes on from JBFMHE010000009.1 coordinate 71,489, forward strand.
CGACGATGCCCGCCTTGATCTTGAGCAGCTCGCAGATGGCGAGGTGCTCGTGGCTCTGGGGCATGATCCCTTCATCGGCGGCGATGACCATCACGACGATATCGATACCGCCGGCCCCTGCCAGCATGTTCTTGATGAGCCGCTCGTGTCCCGGCACATCGACGATGCCGACATTGAGCCCGTCCGGATAGGAGAGATTGGCGAAACCGAGGTCGATGGTGATGCCCCGCTCCTTCTCCTCTTTCAGGCGGTCGGGGTCGACGCCGGTCAGGGCCTTGACCAGCGAGCTCTTGCCGTGGTCGATATGCCCGGCAGTGCCGAGAATGATGCTCTTGAAACTGCCGTGATCAGCGACGCGTGATCCGTGAGGGGAGAGAGACTCGATACTCATTACGCATCACCCGTTACGCATCACGAATTTATCGAACCCTTCCAGGATCTTCAAGCCCCTATCCTGGCTCTTTTCGGGATGGAATTGAGTGGCGCAGATATTGTCTTTCCATACCATGGACACAAAATCGACGCCGTAGCCGGTCCGCGCCGCGACCACCGCTTCCTGCTCGGGGACCACATAGTAGGAATGGACGAAATAAAAATAAGAGCGGTCCGGAATCTCCTCGAAAAGAGGCGGCGTCCTGACCAGCCTCACCGTATTCCATCCCATGTGGGGAATCTTGAGTTGCTGACTGCTGACTGCTGACTGCTGATTGCCGTCGAACTTGAATTTGACTACCTTCCCCTTGAGCACATTCATCCCCCTGCAGAGCCCGAACTCTTCGGACTCGGTGAAGAGGATCTGCAGGCCGAGACAGATGCCGAGATAGGGCTTGCCCTTCTCGATCTCCTTGACAATCACGTCGAGAAGGCTCAGCTTGTCGAGGTTGCCCATGCAGTCCTTGAAGGCCCCCACGCCGGGGAGCACGATGCCCTTCGCATCGGCAATGACCTTGGGATCGGCGGTGACCCTGACATCGGCGCCCGCCTTGAGAAACCCCTTCTCGACGCTCCGTATGTTGCCCATCCCGTAATCGACTATCGCAATCATGATTTTCTCCGCAAAAAAAGCTCTCAGCTATCAGCAAAGGACAAGGGAAAAGCCTCTGTAGTATAGCCGTTACAAAAGCTGATGGCTAAGACCTGACAGCTGACGGCTGAGAGCTGATTACTGATTGATTATTTTACCATACGAGAAAAAGATTTTTAAAATTAACGACTTCATCATGCAGGGTCGAGGCCTCCCGGAGCAGCAGATCCCGCGCCCGTTTGATCGCGATACCGCTGTCCGGCCTCTCGCAGACCGCCACCGCGCCGTCCCTGTCGGTCCTGAGGACCTCCGCGCCAACCAGCAGCGACGTGACCGCCTCGTGCGGATGGCCGTACCGGTTATTGCGGCCCACGCTGAATACCGCCACCTCGGGGGCGGCGTGCCGGAAGAACGCCGCCGATGCGGACGACCTGCTGCCGTGGTGCGGCGCCTTCAGGACGGTGCTCTTCAGATGCGCGCCGAGATGAGCGATATTTTCGAGCCCCTCCTTTTCGAGATCGCCGGCGAAGAGGAATGAGACCGTTCGCCCCTGGAGCCTGAAGGCCAGGGAGGCGTTGTTATCCTCGGAGCGAGGGGGGCCGGCGGAATAGAATTCCGGGTACGGGTGGAGGATATCTATTACATACCCCTTTCCCCGTACTGCATCCCCTCTCGAAAGGCCCCGATGCGCTATCGTATCCGGATGCCCCTCCGGCCACCCGGAGTAATACAGGCGGCCGTTATCCCACAGCTCCTTCACGGCAACGTCATCGATGAGCGCATCCAGACCGCCCGCATGGTCGGACTGGCCGTGCGAGAGGATGAGCGCATCGATCGTCGTTATTCCTCTCGACCGGAGGAATGCGGAGACGGGGAACCCATTGCTCCCGGTATCGATCACCAGCACCTTGCCGTCGGGCAGCTCGGCCACTGCTGCGTCGCCCTGCCCTACATCGAGGAAGGTGACGCAGAGCTGTCCCGGAGCAGCGGCCGTAATGACGACATAGATCGCGAAAGGAACGACCCCGAGGGCGAGGAGCGCCCAGTGCCGCCGTGCAGTCCACCCGGCCTGTTCCCGTTTTCCGCTGCGATACGCACCGGCCGCCATAAAGATGAAGATGAGGAGAGCGCCGTAAAAAGATACGAGCAGCGCCGGAGGGAATGCCGGGACAGAGAGGGAGGCGCCGGGGAGCCGGGCAGCGCGCTCGACCAGGGAGAGCACCGATGCCGTAAGCATGTCGATAAGCGACGAGAAAGGGAACCGGTCGAAGAGGAGGAAGACAAACGATGAGAGCAATGCCGTCGGGAGGAGGATCGCCCCGATGAGCGGCGTAATGAGCAGATTGGTTACCGGAGCGATGAGAGAGACGTAATGGAACGAATACGCCACCAGCGGCGCGGTGCCGAGTGCGGCGGCAGAGGAGATGAGCGCGGACGAGACGGCAAACCGCCGCAGTGAGGCAGCCGCTTTTCGGGGCATGCTCTCCCGGACAAACGCTCCGTCGCGGGGAGCCCCGCCTTCAGGGGCGCTGCGCCGGAGCTCCACCGCGATGCCGATACACAGCACCGCGATAAAGGAGAGCTGAAACGACAGATCGCCCAGCCCGGCAGGGTGCAGCAGGAGGATCACCGCAGCCGCGCAGAGCAGGGTAACGAGCCAGAGCCCGCGGCGTTGTATGAGGAGGGCGAAGAGAAAGACCAGGATCATGATGAACGCCCGGAGGGCAGGAATGCCCCCCGAAGAGATGCCGAGATACACGATGATAAACGGAAGAGAGCAGGCTGCCGCGATCTGGGACGGCGTCGCATACCGCGTCACCCGGACGAGCATCCGGTAAGGCAGATACCTAAAAAGAGCCCTGAAGACCGCGAAGACGACGATGAAGAGCAGCCCGAAATGAGTGCCCGATATACTCAGGATGTGGGCGAGCCCCGTAGCGTTGAAGGCGTCGCGCACCTCCCTGGTCAGGAGCGCGCGGTCCCCGATGAGGATCGAGAGGAGAAACGACGCCGACTGCTCCGAAAAATCGCTTTTGATGCCATTGCGCAGCCGCATCCGTGCCGTCCCGAAAAGCCCTCCCGGCGCACCCTTCTCCTTTTCCACCGAAACGGCATAGGCACGGGGGAAAGCGAGCCCGCCCGTCCGGCTCATGCCCGGGTTCAGCAGGGGCCCGGTCCCGGAGAGGGTAGCGGTAATGGCGTAGGGCTCGTCGGGCGAGAGTGCCGTACCGGTGATGAGGCGCACCTCTCTCAAGGATACCGGCGCGCCGCTGCCGTCAACCGCCCGGTCGAGATCGACCGTCTGCACGAATTGAAGGGGTCGCGTCCGGAGCGGCGCCGCGCTCTCTCTCGCGACGCCGCTCGCGGTGATCGTGCGCTTCCCGTCGGCAGCAGCCGTTGCCGCGTGGTGAGCCCGCGCATGGAAAAAGCCGGAAGCGGCGAGAGCGGCGAGCGCGCAACAAAAGAGCAGCATCCTGCTGCGGCCAGCTCCCTCACCGGTACCGGACCGGCGCCTTGTTGCAGCGAAGATGAAGAGAAGCGCGGCGAGGACGGATGAAGAGAACGGAAAAAAACGGGATGCATGATACCACGCGACCCCGACGATGAACGCACCGAAATAGCTCATAGCTCACAGCTCATGAGCAGCTGAAGAGGGGGGAGGATAGGGTGCTTCCGTCTCATTCTCGGACGGCATCCGAGCCGTCCTCCGAGGCTACGTCAGCCCGCTCCGCCCTCCATGGCTCCGCATGGGGGCTGCCAAAGCCGCTCCAGCACCCTATCCTCCCCCCTCCCGCTCCCTGTATGAGCTATCCTGGACAGCTATCAGCTATGACCCAGTTTCTTCTGAATGACTGCGGCTACGTCCCCGGCCACGCGCTGTGCGAGGTCGTCGCTCTCGGCCTCCACCATGACCCTGATCTTCGGCTCGGTACCGGAAGGCCGCACCAGTATGCGGCCCTTGTCGCCGAGGGCCGCCGTCGCCTCATCGATCGCCTTCACGGCTTCGGGGATCTTCTTGATGTCCTTTTTCTCGGCTACGGGAATGTTGAGGAGCACCTGCGGGAAGAGCTCGATATCGCGGGTCATCTCGGAAAAGAGCTTGTTCCTCTTGCGCATGAGGTAGAGCATCTGGAGCGCCGTGACCGGCCCATCCCCGGTGGTGTTGCAGTCGAACGAGATGATATGCCCCGACTGCTCCCCGCCGAGATTGTAGCCGCCGCGCAGCATCTCTTCGACGACATAGCGGTCGCCCACCTTGGCCCGTATCAGCTTTATATCCAGCCGCTCGAGGTACTTCTCGAGACCGAGATTGCTCATGACCGTTGCAACGACCGTATCGCCTTTGAGCCCGCCCTCTTTCTTGAGCTCCGCCGCCCATGCGCCGAGGATCAGATCGCCGTCGGCGACCGCTCCCTTGTCATCGACGAGGAGGGTCCGGTCGGCATCGCCGTCGTGGGCAACGCCGAGGTGAGCGCCGTGCTCCCTGACCTCCTGGGCGATGCAGTCGAGATGCAGCGAGCCGCAATTGTCGTTGATGTTGATACCGTTCGGTTTGTCGTTTATGGAGAGCACCTCGGCGCCGAGCTCGCGCAGCACCCAGGGCGTGACCTTGTAGGCTGCGCCGTTGGCGCAATCGACGACGACCTTGAGGCCCTCGAGGTTGGCTCCCCGCGGGATCGTCGATTTTATGTATTCGATGTATCTTCCGGCGGCGTCGTCGAGACGGTACGCCCTGCCGATCCGCTCCCCGGTCAGCCGTTTCCCCGGAAAGCTCTCGTCGGCAGCCAGCCGCTCTATCTCCGCCTCGATCTCGTCGGAGAGCTTGAAGCCGCTCGAGGAGAAGATCTTGATCCCGTTGTCCTCGAACGGGTTATGAGAGGCGGAGATGACGATGCCGGCGTCGAGCCGCAGCGCCCGGGTGAGATAGGCGACCCCCGGGGTCGGGATGGGACCGACGAGGGTCACATCCATGCCCCCCGAGCAGATGCCCGAGGTGAGCGCGCTCTCGATCATGTAGCCCGAGAGCCTCGTATCCTTGCCGATCAGCACCATGTGCCGGCCGTGCTCGTTTCTCAAGACGGACGCGATAGCCATTCCCACCCGCAAGACCGTCTCGGGGGTCATGGGGAATCTATTCACTCTGCCCCTGATGCCGTCGGTGCCGAACAGTTTCATCGTTCAACCCTCTTGATCGCGATACTCACCGTTACCTCCGACAGCGCCGTCCGTATGTTCCTGCCGCCCGGATTGAGCTTGATACTCTGGTGGATATCGGAATCGAGGCCGGTGATATCCACCGGCTCGGTCCTCAGCACGGCGATCCGCGCCAGCTCCGCCTGTGCGCCCGCTACCGCTACCGAAGAGGGTTTCACCTCTACCGAGACCACCCGGTAGCCCCGCTCGGGCGTACCGACGAGCGGCACCTTCACGGGCACCACCTTGGTTACCGACTCATCGAGCACCACCCTGACATGCGTCGGCTCGATACGCAGGATCTCGACCGTCCGCGGGGTGGCGATGCCGCCTTTATCGAAGTAGTAGGTCGCTTCGCCTTTGCGGGCTGCCGAGAGATCGACCACCACCCCGATATCCGCGGGCCGGAGATTCTTCAACAGGCGTTCGTGCCCCCGGAGGTTCAGCACCACGCTCTTGACGCTCTCTTTCTGGAGCTCCAGCCCTTTCGGTATGTTCTTGAATACGATCGGCGCCTCGACCGCCATCTCCGACTGGCCCCGGTAGGTCACGAAAAACCACATCGAGATCGCGAGCCCGACGGCGAGCACCTTCAGACCCGCATTGCTGAACACGATATGCTTCATGCGCCGTCTCTCCCGTACTTATCGCACGTTGTCCCGCACATATTATTTATTCGCCAGCGCCTCGGGACTCCTCGGCACGGCTTTGCTCTTCTTGGTCGCTGTAAAGAGCTCGGTCAGCATCTCCCGCAGGGTCCCCATATCGACATGGGTGACGAACTTGTCGCTCATCGCGACCGAGATCGTTCCGGTCTCCTCGGAGACGACGATCGCCACCGCGTCCGTCTCCTCGGTGATCCCGATGCCGGCGCGATGCCTCGTCCCCAGTGCCCTGCTCACCTCGGAGCCGAGGGTGATGGGGAGAAAACAGCCTGCGGCGACCACCCTGTTGCCCCGGATGATGATCGCGCCGTCATGGATCGGCGATGTGGGATGGAAGATGCTCAGCAGCAGTTCCTTCGAAACCTTCGCATCGAGCTGGGTCCCCATCTCGACATAGTCCTTCAGGCTGACCTCGCGCTCGATGACGATCAGCGCACCCACCTTGCGGTTCGCCAGGGCGATGGTGCCGCGCACGATCTCCTCGAGCGACTTCAGCTCCTCCGCGACCGTGATATTCTGGAAGAAGGACGACTCCCCCATCTGGGCGAGGGCCCTCCTGATCTCGGGCTGAAAGAGGATGATCAGCACGATCACGACCTGCGCCCAGAAGCTCTGGATGATCCAGTCCATGGTATAGAGCTGCAGGTACTTGGCGAAGAAAGAGGCGATGAGCAGCACGCCGAGCCCGAGGAGCATCTGGGCGGCCTTTGTTCCTTTCATGATCAGGAGCAGGCGGTAGATGATGACCGCTACAATGACGATATCGACGAGGTCCTGCCACCTGAGCTGTCCGAACAATTCCAGCACTGCTGCTCCTCACTCATGAAATACGCGGTAAAAACAGCCGGACGCGGCGCACAATCCTTTTCCTCCGGCCTCTCCGGCGACAACAGAATAATTATAGCATATCAATGTGCTCTGGAATCATTGATGCCATCGAGGTACTTCACGACCTTCTCTTCGATATCGTCCCGCAGTCCCCTGAAGGTAGACCGCATGCTGAAGAGCGCGCCGTCGAGGGCGCCGTTGGAGGAAAGGGTATCGCGGAAGAAGAGGCACTCGCGTTCGGCGTACTCGGGGAGACGGGGGCTCCCTTTGCTCGCGTCCTCGCAGAGCATGACGATTCTATCGAAGCTCAGGTCTTTGAACAGGTCGAGATGTTTCGCCCTCCTGGCGCTGATATCGATCGACCGCTCGCGCATCACCTTGATCACATCGACGGGGATATCCACCGGCATCAGGCCCGCCGAAAAGGCGGCCCAGGTCCCCTTGAAGCGGTCGTTCACGATCCCCTCGGCCATTTGTGAACGGACGGCGTTATTCTTGCCTATGAAGAGGACGGTCCTGAGCCCCGCTGCCCGCGCGATCTTGTAGCGCAAGATCTCGCTGTCCGGCAGCCCCGGGGAGGGTGAGAGAATCCGCTCTCCGTTCACTTTTATTATCGGGCCGGCAAGGCCGGCGTACTTGCCGCCGCCCTTGTGATTCCTGAGCTTCACTACATCGATGGGCTGCCGGATACCCAGGGAATCGAGGGTCCTGCGCACCACGTCTTTTGCATGCTCGAGGGCATCGCATCCCTCCCGGCAAAGAATCTCTATAACCACCGCTTTACTCCCTGCGCGCCGTGCTGCCGATGCTTATTTACAGGCATAGGTGACGACGCGGTAGCACCGCAGGCAGCGGCCCGCCTCGTCCATCGCCTCCTGTACGGTATAGCCTTTATCGACCTCTCTGAAGTCCTTCTTCCTCGCTACCGCCGGCTCGTGCCTGATGGGGATACGCTTTACGCCGCCGGGCATATTCACCCGCTCCGCGGGATCGAAGACCTGGAGCTGGTTCAGGAACGCCTCGTCCTCCTCCTCATCGAAGTGTTCGACCTTTCCTTCATTCAGGAAAGCGTCGATCTTCAGGCCGGCGCGCCGCCCGTGTGCGCAGGCCCTGATGAGGACATCCGGCCCGGTCACGCAGTCGCCCCCGGCAAAGACGCCCATGCGCGTTGTCATGAGATGCTCGTTGACGGCGATGGTGCCTTTCTTGGTCACCTGCACGCCGGGAAGCCTGCAGATGCAGGCCGAGTCGCCCTCCTGCCCGATAGCGGAAACGATCACTTCCACAGGGATGACGAACTCGGAGCCCGGCACCTCCACCGGCCTCCTCCTGCCCGACGCGTCGGGCTCGCCGAGCTCCATGCGCAGGCATTCCAGGCCGGTGACCTTCCCGCTCTCGCCGATGATCCTCTTCGGCGCCGTCAGGAAATGGAACTGCACGCCTTCCGCCTCCGCATCGGTGATCTCGACGGCGTCGGCGGGCATCTCCTTGCGGGATCTCCGGTAGACGAGGTGGGATTCTTCGAAGCCCACCCTGAAGGCGCTCCGGACGCAATCGATCGCGACGTTGCCGCCGCCGATGACCGCCACTTTCTTTCCCTTCGGCAGCTCGTCGAAGAAGCCGAGATTCACCGAGCGGAGAAACTGGACACCCGGTATGTATCCGTAATAACCATGGTCCTCTCCCTCTATCTCCATCCTCTTGTGGCAATGGCAGCCCATGCCGATGAAGACCGCCCGGTACCCCTCTTTCTCGAGGTAGTCGAGCGTAAAGTGGGTACCGAGCCCCTTGCCGTAGACAACGGTCACGCCCAGCGCCTCGATCTCCTCGATCTCCCTGCGCAGCACGGGCCGGGGCAGCCGGTAATCGGGGATGCCGACCGCAGCCATGCCGCCCGGTTCGGGGAGCGCCTCGTAGATGGTCACCGCGTAGCCCTGATGGGCAAGGATATAGGCGCAGGTAAGCCCTGCGGGACCGGCGCCGATAATGGCGACCTTCATGCCGTTGGGCTCCTTCTTCTCCAGCGTGGGTCCCGAGGTGGTCGCGAGCTCATAGAAAAACTTCTCCCGGTGGCTCTTCCACTCGAGCACCTTCGGCATCGTTCTCCCCTCGGCAGCGTAATCCGCAACAAACCGCTTCAGGTGCTTTATCTGGAGTGGCTCGTCGAGGAGGCTGCGCCGGCAGTTGGATTCGCACGGCCTCACGCAGACCCTTCCGACGACGCCGGGAAGGGGAAGCTTCTGGCGGATGATATCGAGGGCCTCGCGGAACTTGCCGAGCCTGATCGCTTCTATGTACCTCGGGATATCCAGGTGGATCGGGCACGCCTGCATGCAGGGAGCGGTCCTGATAGAGCGGTAACGGTACTTGCGCCTGCCCCTCTTCTTCCCGTTCGCCGCTGCCTCGAAGTCATCGCGGTAGTGTTCCAGGAGGTAGAGAAACGCTTCCGGCGAGCTCCGTCCGATCTCGCAGCGCGAGGTCCGGGAGATCGTCTCGGAGAGCATGCGTATCATCTCGAGGTCGTCCGGCTTGCCCTTTCCCTTGATGAACCGCTTGAAGATGTCGGACAGCACCGAGGTCCCTACTCTGCAGGGAACACACTGGCCGCAGGAGCTCTCCACTATCGCCTGCGAATACTCGTAGCAGAGGTCGATGACATCGATATCGGGCTTGAAAATCTGGACGCCGCCCCACCCGACGATAGCGGCGACATCCTTATCGGCATAGCGGAGGGGGAGCGCCTCCTCCTGCGTCTTGTGGTTCCAGTAGCAGACCGGCTGTGTCATGATTCGTTCCTCCCCCCGTTTACCGGGATTCCCTCGGCCATTGCCGCGGCATAATGGTTGCGGGCGCATTCGGGGCAGAGATTATGCACCCGCGCCTCGGGATGCCCCGAGAGCCTGAAGCGGACCGAATCGACGAACTTTTCGGTTGCGATCGGGGTCCCGCAGGACTCGCAGCCGATAAGCCTGACCCGGTTGACCTCTTTCCCGGAGCGGAAGATCCTCCGGACCGCCCCCTTGTCCTCGACGGTTATGATGCCGACAGGACAGACCTGGGCGCAGGTGCCGCAGCCGATGCAGTCCTCCTTCGAGAGCACGACATACTCGACCACCCTGTTCCTGTTCTTTCCCGACGTGCCGAAGGAGAGCGCTGCGGCACCGATGCGGTCGCGGCAGACCCTGACGCACTGGCCGCAGAGCGCGCAGCTGCCTTCCTTTTCTGCGGCGAGCGCCTTCGTCCCTGTTCCTTCGCCCCTCGCCGCCGAAAGGAGCGCGGGGCTCGAGACGAGATCGGGAAAGACCAGCGCGAGGATAGTCTTCCGCATCTCCACGATCAGGGGGGAGTCCGTCTCGACGACGAGGCCGTTCGTTATCTTCAGGTTGCAGGACGTGGCAACCGTACGATCCAGGCCGGGCCCCTCCACCTCGACAATGCAGAGCCGGCAGGCGCCCTGCGGGGCGAGCGCCCGGTGATAACAGAGGGTGGGGATACCGATGCCCGCCTGGCGGGCCGCCTCGAGGACGGTAGTCCCCTCTTCAGCCTCCACCGCGTTACCGTTGATCGTCAGCCGTACCATACGCTCACCTCTGATAGAATGTTCCTGCCTTCATGCGGGCGCTAATACAATGAAAGAACTTAGAGTCAGACAAGGCATAGTATGTGGAGCGGTATCAGCAGCCCGAGCGAAGTCATGGATGACGAAGCGGGTCGGTACGACTCGATTCCGAGCTGGTGCCTCGGAGGTCGTATCGACCGAGAATGAGCGAACATACTGTGCCTTGTCTGACTCGCCTCTGCTCATTCTGTTAGACGCTCTTTATAAGTACATAAATTATATTTATGCGCACTCACCCAAAGTCAAGCTAAATATTCAAGCTGTTCTAAAGCCACAGCTTTATATCATCTGACTGCCGTACACCCGCAGCTGCAGCGAGAGGATCGGGAATCATTTATAAAAATAAAACCCGCTCTCCTGCGCCCTGACCCATTCCGGGGAATAGCACGAGCACTCGGTCTTGATAAACGCCGAGAGGGCGAGGAGGTCGCCTCTGCGGATGTATTCCTTGAGCGGCTCTACATCGCGCTTGCTGCGGATCAGATGGGTCAGCACCCCTCCGCAATCCACCTGGCCCATGAGGATAGCGCCCACGAGCCTGTTCCCCTCGAAGACGAACTTCCGATAGATCTCCCCTTCCACCAGGACCTCCGACTGCTGTGATTCACTCACGGGGTTGGTGAGCCCCATGGTCATGATGGGGAGACCGTAGATCTCTACCGAATTCATGCCGATGCCGCCCTTGTACTCCGCATGCCGGCCCGCCATGTTCAGCCCTGCAACCCTCCCCTGCTCATAGGCGAGCGGCACGATCGCAATGACATCCTGCCGGGCCATGAGAATGTTGTAATTCTGGACCACATCCCCTGCAGCGTAGACGCCGGGTACCGTCGTCTGCATCCTCTCGTCCGTCACGATGCCGCGCTCGACGCTCACTCCCGTATCTTTTACCAGATCGACATTGGGACGCACTCCTATCGCGAGGACCAGGATGCCGCACTCCATCCGCCTGCCGTCCTGCAGGACAACGCCTGTCACCTCGTTCTTCTTGTTTACCAGGATCTCCTGCGCCGTAACGCCGGTAACCGTCTTGATGCCGTTGTCGTTGAGGCGCCTGCTCGCGACCTGTCCCGAGTACTCGTCGAGAGCGACGGCAAGCACCCTCGGCCCCAGCTCCACGATCGTCGTATCGACCCCGACATCGTTCAGGCCCTCGGAAGCCTTCAGGCCGATAAGGCCGCCGCCGATGACGACTGCCTTCTTGTGTCTCTTGCTCAACGCATAAAGGGCTTTCGCATCGTCCCATTTGGTAAAGGTATGGACATGCTTCACGCCGGGAGTGTATCCCTTGATCGGTGGGATGAAAGGCTTCCCTCCCGTCGCGATAAGGAGCTTGTCATAGGCGACCCTGTCGCCGTTCTCGAGAAGGACCGCTCTGCCGCTGAAATCGATCGAGGCCGCCCGCCTCCCCAGCATCGGCTCGACCTTTTTCCTCTTATAGAAGTCGGCGGGGCGGTAGTACATGTTCCTCGTCGCGGTCGCCCTGCCGAGCCAGAAGGTGATGAGCGGCCGCGCGTAGCACCGGTAGGGTTCATCCGATATCACGGTGATCGCGGTATCCCGGTCAACCTGCCTGATCGCCTCGATGGCGCCGACGGCAGCATACGAATTACCGATAATCACATAGCTCATTCCGTCTCTCCGTCGATGATCGTCGTATAGGTGCGGGCGGCCTTCTTCCGCTTTTCCGCGGAATAGGCGTTGGGGTCCGTTATCTGCAGGCCTCTGGCTTTGCATACGGTCATGCAGGGGGCCTCGGTCCTGTCGAGGCAGCCGTCGCACTTGCGCGCAACGCCGAAGTGCTCACCCTCTTTCTTCGGGACCCTCGTGATCGCCCCGAAGGGGCAGAGCATGACGCACATCCAGCACCCGACGCAGCGTTTATAGTCGGTCACGACGCGATTATGCTTCTCGTCCTTGTATCTGCAGCCGGGCATGCAGGCGGTAATGCAGGGAGCGTCCTGGCAGTTCTGGCAGACGATGGGGACATATCGTTCGCCGACGGTCACAATCTGTATGCACGGCTCGCCGCTTTCAAGCGTCTTTTTGCACTGGACCACGCACTCCCCGCATCCGTCGCACTGCTCGCGGGAGATCAAGAATTCGCCTCTCTTCACCTTGTTCGCACTCCTCTTTTTTCCCACGGTTTCCTCCCTCATCATCACGGCGGCATAGCGCGCCTCTTCGCACCGCCGCGGCAAGCTTTTCCTCGGTATTCTAGAGATTCCTGGGTCGTATCGGGACAGGCTGCTGGAGCCGCTTGCCGGTCGGCATCTTCCGGACATCGATACCGGGAAGCCTCCAGAACTTGTTGAAGTAGGTGTCGCCGGCAAGGCGGGACGCGAAGTCGTCCCAATTCTTCAAGAGCCGCTCTCTATCGAAGAGGAACTCATCGCGCGACGAGCCGGAGTACTCGTACACCTCGGTAAGAACGAGGGCGCAGACAGGGCAGACCTCCTCGCAATACCCGCAGTAGATGCAGCGCAACGCCTCTATCTCGTACCGCTCCAGGACCCTGCTGCCATCCTCCTGCTCCCGATAGCCGACGCTGATGCACCGGGAGGGGCAGACCGTCGCGCACTTCAGGCAGGCGACGCATTTATCGCTCCCTGTGCCGGGGTCCCTCACCAGGGCGTGCCGTCCGCGGAAGCCGGGGAACGGCTCCCGTTTTTCCTCGGGATACTGCCGTGTCACCGCAGGGGTGAACATCGACTTGAGCGTAAGGGACATGCCCTTCAGTATCTCGACGAGGAATACCCTCCTCGCCAGCTCTTTCAGTTTCATAGCAACCCGTCCCTTATCATAGAACGCTTCCCGTGGTGGACGAAGGGCATCGCCTCCTCACCGGTCGCACTCCCCGAGTACGATATCGATGGTCCCGATATTCGCAACGACATCCGCGACGAGGTGCCCCTCGCAGAGCTTCGGCAGCACCGAAGCATGGACAAAGGAGGGCGCCCGCACCCGCATCCGGTACGACCTGCCGCTGCCGTCGCTCACGATATAGAACCCGAGCTCGCCCTTCGGCACCTCGGTCGCCGCGTAGATCTCGCCCTCGGGCACGAGCACTTCCTGTTCGCCGGAGAGAGAGATGAAGGCGTGCTCTGCCGACATATCGGGCGCCAGCTTCGCATGCCCCTCCGCAGACATGTCGAGCTCCGGCGCGTTCTCGGCGAGTATCGGCCCCTGGGGGAGCTTCACGAGACACTGCCGGATGATGCGGTTCGACTGCCGCAGCTCCTCCATCCTGCACCGGTACCGGTCATAGACATCGCCGTTCCTGCCGACCGGCACCTCGAACTCGACCTCGCCATAGGCATCATAGGGCGCATACTTCCGCACATCGTAATCAACCCCCGACCCCCTGAGCGTGGCGCCGGTCAATCCCCAGTTTACGGCCTCTTCCGCGCTGATCACCCCGATACCTTTCGTCCGCTGGAGCCATATCCTGTTCTGGTCGAGCAGCGTCTCGTACTCCTCGATCCGCGAGGGGAACTGTTCGGTGAAGGCATGCAGCCTCTCGAGGAACTCGTCCGAGACATCGCACCGCACCCCGCCTATGCGGGGATAGCTCACCGTGAGCCGTGCGCCGATGGTCATTTCGAAGAGATCGATCAGGACTTCGCGCTCCCTGAAGGAGTAGAGGAAGACCGTCATCGCGCCGATATCGAGGGCGTGCGTCCCGAGCCAGATGATGTGGCTGCTTATCCTCGCCATCTCGCACATGATCGTCCGGAGGCACTTCGCCCTCTCGGGGACCTCGATAGCGAGGAGCTTCTCGACCGCGAGGCAATACCCCACGTTGTTCGCCATGCTCGAGATGTAGTCGAGCCGGTCCGTGAGCGGCAGGGCAGCGGTATAGGTCCGGTCCTCGGCGAGCTTCTCGACTCCCCGGTGCAGGTAGCCGATATGGGGCGTGCATTTGAGGACCGTCTCGCCCTCGAGCTCGAGCACAAGGCGCAGCACCCCGTGGGTCGCAGGGTGCTGCGGCCCCATGCTGATGGTCAGCTCCTGTTCCTTTGGCTCTTTCGTACGTTCCGGCATCACGCTCGTCGCTGCTGCGCCGTTAATAGATCGCTCCGAACTCGACGGTCTCTTTCGCGAACTTCTCGCGCTTCATCGCCGAAGCCTCTGCCGCCGATACCCAGTGGAGGGCATGGGCCGTGCACTTCGTGACGCACGCGGGCTTGAGGCCCTTATCGATCCTGTCCCTGCAGTAGTCGCACTTTATCACTTTCCCCACCTCGGGGTCCCACTGGGGAACGCCCCAGGGGCAGGCGGTAATGCACGACTTGCACCCGACGCAGAGCGACTGCTCCACGAAGACGATGCCGTCCTTCGCGCGCTTCTGCATGGCGCCGGTAGGGCATGCCGAGGCGCACCACGGTTTCTCGCAATGGAAACAGGGCATGAAGACGAACTGCATCTTCGGAATGCCCCGCGCCATCTTGGGGCCGACCGGGATGATCCTGCAGAACCGCGGCCCCACCGGAAGGCTGTTTTTCGTTTTGCAGTGCACCTCGCAGGCATAGCAGCCGATGCACCGCCTCTGATCCTGGTATATGTAATACTGACTCATACTCGCTCCTCCTTACTTCGCCTTTTTCACTTTGACCATGCATTCGAGGTACGCCACGCCGCCGCCGACCGGATCGACGGTCTCGAGCAGCCCGGTCTCGAGCTTGGTATCTCTGAGCCCCTTCTTGAACGACCTCGTCTTGAGGGGTATCTCGCTGCCGAACCCGTGCAGCATGAAGACCGCTTCGGGATGGATGAACGGGGTGACCTTGGCCCTGATCCTGCCGCTGTAGCCGTCGGCGGACACCTCCACCATGTCGCGGTCCTTTATCCCGAGGGCGTCCGCCTCCTCGTCGTTGATCCAGAGGACGTTCTCGGGGACGATCTCGTTGAGATAGAGGTTGTTCTGCGACTGTGCGTGGGCGTGCACCGCGGTCCTGCCGAAGGTCAGCCTGAACGACCCCTCCGCAGGCTTCTTCGGGCTCACATACGGCGCGAGCGACGCGAAGCCGTTCTTCGCGAGCGCCTGCGAGAGGATCTCGATCTTGCCCGAGGGGGTCTTGAACTTCAGGTCGTTCCGGTCCATCATGATCGGCTTCCGCGCGAGGCCTACCGACCCCTTATCAGCGAAGTCCTCGATCTTGACGCCGGTCCCTTCGAGCTGGTAGTTCCAGATATCCTCGATGCTGTTGTACGGGAAATACTGGCCCGCTCCCATCCGCTCCGCGATGAGCTTGAAGATCTCCCAGGCGGGCTTGCTGTCATACCGCGGAGAGACCGCCTGCCGCCTCATGATGAAGCTCGGCTTGGGGCCTTTCTGCACCGCCAGGATGTTCGACCGCTCGAGGTAGGTCGCCTCCGGGAGGATGACATCCGCATACCACGCTGTCTCGCTGTAGTTCACATCGATCGAGACGAGGAGGTCGAGGTTGTCGAGCACCTTTTTCTGGGCTTCGGGATCGGGGAGCGCAGACAGGGGATCGAAGCGGTAGGCGAAAAACGCCTTGATGGGATAGGGCTCACCCGTCCGTATGGCCTTGTAGAGGTTGACGACATGGCCGGTGCCCATCGTCCTGCCCGCCATATCCGCATCGACGATCTTGTCCTGTACATCGGGGATGATGTCGCCGAGGGACTTCAGGCCCTTTGCCCCGGCGTCCTTGGCGCCTTTCGCAATGATCAACCCGCCCTTGGTCTCGATGCTCCCCAGGAGCGCATTCAGGAGGTAGAGCGCGCGGCTCGCATAGAACGAATCGATGTAGCGGGCGAGCATCCACCCGCCGTGGAAGATCACCTTCGGCTTGTCGTTGCTCACTTCCTTCGCGAGGTTGACGATCTCGTGGGCAGGGATGCCGGTCTCCTTCTCCGCCCACTCGGGGGTGTACGGCGCGACGAACGTCTCGAGCTCCACCAGGCCGGTCACCCATTTGTTGACGAAGTCGGCATCGTAGAGCCGCTCTTTCAGGATCACATGGATCAGGGCGAGCGTAAAGGCGTAGTCGGTGCCGGGCCTGATCATCAGGAACTTGTCGGCCTTTGAGGCGGTGACCGTCGCCCTCACGTCGATATAGGTGAGCTTCGCCCCTGCATTGAGCGCATCCAGGACGTTGTTCACCTCTTTCACCTGAATCGATTCGAAGATGTTTCTTCCGAAGAGCACGATATGGTCCGTATTGGCGAAGTCGTAGCTCAGCTCGCCGCGGCCGTACCCGAAGAGCGACTGGGCCGCTATGTTCACATTCTTGGCGCAGGAGTCGTCGTGGTCGAGATAGTTGGGGGAGCCCAGCGCCTTGACGAAGCTCTTGGTCAGGTCGGTGAAGGGCCCGCTCCGGTCGGCGAGGGCTATCGCCCTGGCGCCGTACTGCTCTTTTACCCCCTGCAGCCGCTCGGCGATATAGTCGAGCGCTTCATCCCAGGTCGCCTTCCTCCACTGCCCCGATCCGCGCGCGCCGGTCCTGATCATCGGGTGCTGGGGCCGCTCGGCATCGTACTCGAAGGCGAGTCCTGCGGATCCCTTGGCGCAGAGGGCCCCCTCCATACCCGGGACATGAGGGCTCCCCTCGATCCACTTGACCACCCCGTCCTCTGTCTCGACCCGTATCGGGCAGCGCACCGCGCACATGCCGCACAAACTGTATACTGATGCTGTTTCTCCCATACTCATTCCCTCCGGAAGGCTCCTTGGTTATCCACCTATTGAAAATAGTGTTATGTTCGCTGCTGCCCGCTCTCCCCCTCTGCAGTAAAGGGAATGCAGAAGCGAGCGGGGGGAGAGCATTCTCGTCTTCTGCATTCCCGGCATTATATCCCCCGCCGGAGCGGGAGATTATAATACACCCGATTCCTTATTATACAATGTTCCTTCTAGTAAACTCCCAGCAGGTTCAGCGCCAGCAGGAGCAGTCCGGCCACCGCCACTCTCTTGACCACGAGCGGGCTCACCCGCTTCGCGATCTGCGGGGCGATGAAGCCGCCCAGTATCGCCGCAGGGAACATGATCAGGAAGAAGACGAGGTCGAAGTTGCCGAACTGGTAGTGGCGCATGGTCCCCATCAGGGTGTTGAAGAAGATCGCCAGGAGCGAGCTCCCGACGACGACATACATCGGAAGGCCCAGGCCCACGGTCATGAGCGGCACCATGAAGGGGCCGCCGCCGAACCCGAACATGGATGAAACAATGGCGATCAGAAATCCGCCGAGGCATCCGAGAAATATATTTACCTTAAATTCGTGTCCCCAGAATTCTACGGTCATAGCAGCCCTCCTTTATTTCGCTTCCGCAGGGGCCGTTTTGCCCTTGGCGGCGTCTTCAGCCTTCTTCTTGAACTCCTTCAGGATCGCCTGCTCCTTCTTGTTCTTGGCGATGTAGCCCGGCGTGGTCTGCCAGAACATCAGGCCGGCGAGGATGACCAGGATCCATCCGAAGACGAACTTGAACTGGTCGAGCGTAATCATCTCGGTCAGCTTCGGGCCGATGAAACCTCCCACGACCATCGCCATGCCGATGGCGACGCCGAGCTTCCAGCTGATGAACTTTATCTTCGAATAATTGTAGATACCGCTGCCCTGCGAGAAGAGCACGGTGGGCATGACGGTGCCTGCAACGATCGTGTGCGGCAGGGGCCAGATCGAGACGAGCAGGGGGTTCATGATGAATCCGCCGCCGGCGCCCATGAGAACGCCGAAGATCGCGATCGCCAGGGTGAGCAGGAACGGCCCGAAGAGGTTGAGGCTCGTGCCCGCGTTGCTCAGATAGACGACCGGGAAGCCGATGTTGTTCTCGAAGGTCGCGGGCTGGCTCTTCGCATTCTTGTCGACGGCGGCGACGATGAAGTACTTGCCGGGAGCGAGGCCCTCCCTGATCTTTATATCCGCTTTGTACGTACCGTCGGGGTTAACCACCACATCGGCGGCCAGCACCTTGTTCGCATCCCTGAAGCGCGCCTTCACCAGCTGCATGGAGCGCTTCTTGTTCTCCTTCTCGTCCATGGCGGGAAGCAGCTCGCCGCGCGAGCCGATGATGCTCCCCATGAGGGTCGCCTGGTACCGGTCGATCTTCGCCTTGCCCGGCACGGAATAGACGGCGTCGGCGCCCACATCCTTCAGCGCCTTCGAGAAGCTCCACTTCTTCCCCTCTTTCTTCACCTTTTCGAGGTTGTCCTTCTGGTCCTGCGGGACGAAGATCTTGTAGTACGCAGGCATTTCATAAGTCATATAGAGGACATAGGGTCTCTTGCCGGTATCCTTGTCCACATCCGAATCGAAGCGGGATGCCCGGACGGTCTTCTCGGCCCAGACCTCGAGATAGACCGGCTTCCCTGCCGGGGCAGTACCGGTCACCGCGATGGTTCCGCCGTTGTTCAGTGTTGTCTTATCGAGCTGTATCGTAACGTTCTCCGCTGTCGCTGCTGCCGGTGCTTCGGCCTTTGCCGGCTCCTGAGCCGCGGGGGCTTTCGCGTCCTGCGGCTTCTGAGCGAACGCACCGTTCTGATAGAGCATGATCACGGTTGCACAAAGGGCAATTGCCATTGCCACCCAGAAACGTTTCATAAAGGTTCCTCCCTTTTTTCTCCTTTTTTGCTGCCCTGCGGAGGGCGCCTGCGTCCCCCCTTCCTTCACTGATACCTGCCTAGTTGCCGTTTTGTGGTATCGTTCCCCCTCAACACCCTCCTCTCTTGTCCGGCATGGAGCAACACTTAAGTTTTTCTTATCCGGCCATAAAAAACAGCAATAACTATGCCATAAAAAAGGAGCAGAGGTGCTGTACTTAACCTTTGATTTAACATGGAATTTACCCTGCTGCGGGAGAGAATCGGGGAGGGGAACTGTCCCATTTGGGACAGGCCGAACAGAAAGCTGTCCCAAATGGGACAAAACGCAGGACAACGGATCGAGATGCTTCATAAGAGTGGGGAGGACAGAGTGCTGGAGCGGCTTGATCAGTCCAGGCGAAATCCAGGGATGGTGAAGCGGACTGATCCAGCCTCGCAGACGGGCCGGATGCCTGTCGAGAATGAAGTGGAAGCACTCTGTCCTCCCCACTCTCAGGCCAAGAGTTACGGGTAGACTTACGCGAGCACGCTGCCGCTATCGTCCTCGGTTTCCTCGCCGGTCGAAAGGAGACCGTGGTTCTTCATCTTCGTCCTGAGCTGCTTCCTCGATATCCCGAGGATCTCGGCCGCCTTCGTCTGGTTCCAGGCAGTCCGCTCCAGAGCGCGGACGAGGAGCCGCTTCTCCATCTCGACGAGGTTGAAGGTCTCCTCCCCCTGCCGCTCCGGCGCATGCAGGTCGCGGATATTCCGGGGCAGGTACTGGAAGGTTATCGTATCGGAGGGACAGAGCACCACGGCGCGCTCGATCATATTTTTGAGCTCCCGCACGTTGCCGGGCCAGTCGTGCTCCATCATAGCCCTCATCGCCTCGCTGTCGACGGCGGAGATCGTCTTCTTGTTCGCCTCGTTGAACTCCCCGAGAAAGTGGCCGACGAAGAGCGGGATGTCCTCTTTCCTCTCCCTGAGCGGCGGGATGCCGACCGTAACGACGTTGAGCCGGTAGAAAAGGTCCTCCCGGAAGGCCCCTCGCTTCACCTCCGCTTCCAGGTCGCGATTGGTGGCGGCGATGATCCTGACGTCGACCTTGATCCGGTTCTTTCCGCCGATGCGGAGGATCTCGCGCTCCTGGAGGAAGCGGAGGAATTTCTTCTGCGTATTCGGGGAGAGCTCGCCGATCTCGTCGAGAAATATGGTGCCGCCGTTGGCGAGCTCGATCTGGCCCGCCTTCTGCCCGTAGGCGCCGGTGAACGCTCCCTTTTCGTGGCCGAAGAGCTCGCTCTCGAGGAGCTCTTCCGGGAGCGCCGCGCAATCGATCGGGATGAACGGCCCGTTCGCCCGCATCGATTCGTAATGGATCGCCTTTGCCACCACCTCTTTCCCGGTGCCGCTTTCACCCGTGATCAGCACGCTGGAGTCGCTCTTCGCCACCGTTTCGATCAGGGCATACAGGTCCTGCATGGCATGGCTCTTGCCGATGATGTTCTTGAAGCTGTGGCGCTCCCTGAGCTGGGACTTGAGCGAGAGGTTTTCGAGGATCAGCCGGTGCTTCTCGACCGCCTCCCTGGTGACGGTCAGCAGCTGGTCGGGATTGACCGGCTTCGCGAGATAGCTGAAGGCCCCCCTTCTCATCGCCTCCACCGCGCGCTCGATGGTGCCGTAGGCGGTGAGCATGATAACCGGCACTCCGTTCTCCTTGTTCTTGAGCTCCTGCAGGAAATCGACGCCGCTCATGCCGGGCATTTTATAGTCGGTGATGATCGCGTCGAACTCCCGCCGCGCCAGCTTCTCGACCGCCTCTTCAGCAGTGCGGGCCGTGGTAACCTCATAGCCGTTCTGGCCGAGTATGGCGGAGAGCACCTTGCGCGTATTCGCCTCGTCATCGACGAGCAGTATCCTTCCCTTACTGTTTTCCATGATCGCTTCCTTGCCGGTCTCCGAGCGGCAGGGTGATCGCCACCTCCGTGCCCTTGCCCGGTGCGCTCACCACGGCGATATCCCCCTTGTGGTCCTTCACGATCCGTTCGACACAGGCGAGGCCGAGACCCGAGCCCCGGGTCTTGGTAGTAAAGAAGGGCTTGAAGATCTGGGAAAGTGCCTCCTCGCTGATCCCTGCTCCCGTATCTTTTACCACAAGGCGCACCCGGGAGTCAAAAGTCTCGGTGGCGACCCTCACCGTATCGCCCGCATCGGTGCTCTCGAGGGCGTTCACCAGCACGTTGAGCAGCGCCTGCTTCAGCTGCTGCGGATCGAACCTGAAGGCAGGGATCCGTTCATCGAGGGCGAGCGCCACCTCCACGTTGCGCTCGGTCGCCTCCTGGCGGACGAGGTCCACCGTCTCGCTCACCAAGCGGTTGATATCGGCGACCTGCAGGTTCAGCGGGATCGGCCGTGCGTACCTGAGGATGCTCGTCACGATCTCGTTCAGCCGCTTGGTCTCGTCATCGATGACCGACAGGAACTCCCTGAGCACCTCGCCCTCGAAATTCTGCTTGAGGTACGAGACCGAGCCCCGGATGGCATTGAGGGGGTTTTTTATCTCGTGGGCGACGGTCATCGACATCTCGCCGAGCGCGGAGAGCTTTTCGAGCCGCGTCTTTTCCTTATTGCTCTCCTCCAGCTCCCGGATACTGCTCTTGAGCTTCTTGATCATTTCGTTGAAGCCCTCGACGAGCTCTCCCACTTCATCGCCGCAGGAGCCGAGATAGACGATGCACTTCCTGCAGTCGCATATCTTCTCCGACATCTCCCCTTGAACGGTGCCGAAGCACATGGTCCCCGGTATGGTCCAGCACCGCTTCCTGCCGTAGGCAGGACACTCCCTCGTTCTGCAGTTGAGCACCGCGGCGCAGTCCAGGATATTCTCGGAGGGGATCTCGACGTCGAGGTTGCCTGCCTGAACGAGCTCCATCTGCTGCTTCAGCTTCCGCATCGGCGTCGCCAGGAACCGGGCGAGGCTGTAGGCGCCCCAGATCCCGGCGATCATGATGCCGAGAGAGACGAGGAGAATATATTTCTTCAGCCCGCTCAGATTGCTCTCGATGGTGGTCCGGATCGCTTCGCGCGAGAAGCCGACGATGACCGTTCCGATCACGTCATAGCCCGCCTTTACGGGGATAATGATCTCCCGGATATCTTCGGCACCCGGCAGATCGACGATCCGTTCCTCGCCCCGCTGCACGGCGAGCGTGACCTGCCGGTCGTTCCCGCTCTGGATGAACTCCCCCAGGAGCTTCCGGTTCGTATGGGCCACCGTCCTCCGCTCTCCGTCGATAACGGCGGCATACACGCACGCCGGGGTCTGCCCTGTCGTCCTGACGAGCTCATCGAGCCTGAGCGGGTCCATGACCATCAGCGGCTCGACAACATCATTGGCGAGTTTCTTGGCGAGCACGAGACTGTTGCTGTCCATCTCGGCCTTGAGCGCCTTGCGCTGGTGGGTGACGATCAGCGCATTGAAGATGACCATGATGATGAAGATGAGAAAGACCACCGAGACCGAAAACTTCTGGACGAGGCTCATCGCCCGGAAGCGGTTCTTCATGTTGAGCTTGAGCGCGCAATGCATGGTCAGTACTGTTTGAGGGCGTTGAACTCGGCCTCGTTCGCTGCCTTGAACCGCTTGACCCCCGCAGCCTCCAGTATCTCCCGGTCATCGAGACCGATCAGGAGGAGCTTCACCCGGTGCACCAGCGACGGGCTCAGCGTCCCGCAGTGCGCAAAGGGCCAGTTGGGAAGCGGTGCGGTACGGGCGAGCACCCGTATCTTCCGCATGTCTATTTCATCCTTGACCACGTCCAGCGCCGACTCGCGCACAAAGCCGGCGTCAGCCTCTCCCTTGTAAACGCCCAGGATGACCTTCTCCTGCCGCTTCGCATCCACGATCTTCATGTCCCGCTCGGTATCGAGGCCCGCCTGCATCAGGAAGAGCCGCTGGGAGAGATACCCCCCCGCCGATTTCGGCGAGGTGATGAGCACCCGCCTGTTCTTCAGTCCCCGTACATCCTTTATGGCGCTGTCGCTCCGGGTGATGATCACGCCCCTGAAGCGGTCTCCGGCCTCCATGTATTCGTCCACGGTGGTGACCAGCGGCGTGATATCCGTCTCCCGGTCGATCAGCGCGAAGATATAGGGATTCTGGTAGGAGAAGTCCACGGCCCGCCGTTTCACCGTCCGGACGAAGTCGTCGAAATCCCTGGGGATCACCAGCTTGAACTCGTAGCCCGTCTTCCGCGAGAGATGGCGCATGAGCGGATCGTACTTGTTGTAGATCGTCACCGCTGAATAGAGCGGCAGCACGGCCACCTTGATCGTTTTGGGCCCGTACTCGATATAACTCTTGCCGGTGAGGTTCTTCAGCATGACCCGGATGACATCGAAATCCCTGTCTTCCGCAGCGGTAAACTCCATCTCCTTATCGATCGCGAAAAGGGTATCCCTGCCCTCTCCGACGGTGAGGCTCCTGACCACCGCGCTCCTGAGATGCGCCGGAAGCACCGCCGAGGCACAGAGGACGAACTGGGGCACGATCTCCGACCGCTTGATGATCTTCAGCCCGTCGTCGGCATACTTCATCGCCACCGCCTCGCTCATCGCTCCCACCTCGTACGTACCGATGAGGACCGAAAGGGCCACCCGGTCCTCCTGCTCAAGGTAACTGGCGGAGGCGAGATCGTTTATCCCGATGCCCACGTCATTCAGCATGGCGAGGGGAATGAGATAGCTGAACGAGGATTGGCGGCTGCCGAAGGCGAGCCGCTTACCCTTGACCTCGACGATCTTTTCGATGGGGCTGCTGCTCTTCGCGACCAGCACGCTCCGCGACGACGCACTCCCTTTTCCCGAGGACCTGACCAGGGGAGCGACCCGGGCGCCATAGCGCGCCCTCACCTCGCAGTATGTTGCGGGATCGAGATACGCCATATGCACCTGGCCGCTTCCGAGCTCGTTAATGGCGGACTCGTAGTCCTTGGCGATCCGGATGACCACCGGCACGTTCAATGACCGCTCGAGGTAATATTTGAGCGGCAGGAACCGCTGGTACATGGCGCCGGCGCTCTCGACCGGCAGGATGGAGAGGACAAGCGGAGGAGCGCTCGAATCCGAAGGCGCCTGCCGTCCGGCGGCTGCAGGGCGCGGGGCGCTATCGTTCTGACCTGAGCAGGAGAAAAGCCACACGACGGAAAACAGAAGAGAAAGCACCGTGCGGAGGCGTACAGAGAAGTCAAAGACTCGTTTGCCTTTGCAGTATTTCCTGACTGCTGATTGCCGACTGCTGATTGCTGCCTTGTGCTTCACTTCAAGAATTCTTCTGAAAACATGTTGTGGCTTCTCTCGCGGCCGATCGTGGATGAGGGACCGTGCCCGGGGAGCACCTTCGTCGAATCCGGCAGCTCCATAAGCCGGCGGAAGGACTGCTTCAGCCTGTTTATATCGCCCCCGTGGAAGTCGGTCCGGCCTATGGAGCCCGCGAAGAGCGTGTCACCCGTAACGGCAACCCCCTCGCTGTACAGGCATATACCCCCGGGACTGTGGCCCGGCGTATGGAAGACGCGGAACTGCAGGTTCCCTACCGCTATCGTATCGCCGTCGCGCACGAAGAGATCGGGCTCGGGCTGCGTTTCTGCAGCAAACCCCCAGAGCGCGCCCATCTCCTTGGCAGCGGCATAAATCTCGAGGTCGTCCTTGTGGAGCACTACCCGGGCCCCGGTCTCCTGTTTCATATCGATGACCGCTCCCACGTGGTCGAAATGTCCATGAGTGCAGACGATATACTGAAGGTCGAGCCCCTGCTGCCGTATAAGGTCCATGATCCGGTCAGGCTCATCGCCCGGGTCGACGACCAGGGCCTTCCTCGTCTCTTCATCGGCAATGATGAAGCAGTTCACCTGGAGAGGCCCTACCACCACTGTCTTGATAACCATCGAACCTCCCCTCCTCTTACTCCTGACTTCTGGCTCCTGAATTCTGGATTCTGGATTCCAGCCTCTTGCTCCTTACTTTATTTATGATATACCCCATTTCTTCGCTTTTTAGCAAATAAGCGGCGGTGAAGTACACCACCATGCAGAAAGCCATGGCGCCGCCGAGGTACGCTGCCTTGTAGAGGCCCTGCCCGCTCGCCATCCAGAGATCGCTCTGCGCAGCGCTCCACCCTGCCGCTCCCATAACGGCAGAGGCGAGGAGCGTCTTCCCGAAGGAGAGGCCGATCCCCGCTGCTCCCATACCGCCGAGCCTCGTGCGCAGCAGGGAGAAGAGCATCAGGAAGTTGACCCCCGCGGCGAGGGCATTGGCGAGGGCGAGCCCCTTGTGCTGCATCGGCCCCATGAGGAGCAGGCTCAACCCTATATTGACGAGCATCGCCGCCGCCGCGACCTTCACCGGGGTCCGGGTGTCCTGTATGGAATAGAAGGCAGCCGCTATCGTCCTCACCCCGACGATAGCGCCGATGCCGAGGGCATAGAACATCAACGCGTCGGCAGTGGCTATCGTCGCTTCAGGACCGAACCTCCCCCGCTGGAAGAGCGTGGCGACGATGGGAATCTTCAGGGCGATGAGGCCGGCCATCGCCGGGATGGTAATGAAGAAGAGGAGGCGGAGCGCGAAAGAAAAATCCTCTTTCAGCTTATCCATCTCGCCGCGGACCGAATGCTCCGAGAGGGCGGGCAGCACCGCCATGCCCATGGCGACGCCGAAGATGCCGATGGGGAATTGGATGAGCCGCATCGAATAGTACAGATAGGTTATGCTCCCTTCGGGAAGGTACGAAGCGAGGATGGTGCTTATGAATATGTTGATCTGGTTCACCGCAAGCCCCGCCGTGGCCGGAATGACAAGGATCCCGATCCGCTTGAGCCCCGGATGCCACAACGGCCGTGATGCGTGATGGATACCCGGCAATGGCTGATGGCTGACGGCTGACGGCTGATTGCCGACTGCTGATTGCCGGCCCCTGAAAAAGTAGTATCCTTGCTTCAGGAACGACGGGACCTGGAAGAGAAACTGAACCAAGCCGCCCGCGACGATGCCGACCGCAACGGCGATGATGGGGCTCTCGAACCGGTCCGCGAGCGACAGCACGCAGACGATCGTGACCACATTGAGCATGGCCGGCGCCAGGGCCGGAATAAAGAAGACCCTCCGCGTGTTGAGCGCCCCCATGGCGAGCGCGGCAAGGCTGATGAAGAGGAGAAAGGGGAACATGATCCTCGTCAGGAGGACTGCGGTGGAGAACTTGCCCGGGTCGTCGAGAAAGCCGGGTGCGATCACCGTGACGAGGGCGGGGGCGAAGACGATGCCGAGCACGCAGAGGAGCCCTACCGCGACGAGGATGAAGAGGAACACCGAGCGGGCGAGCCTGTTCGCCTCTTCGTGCCCGTGCTTTGTCTGGTATTCCGTCAGCACGGGAACGAAGGCCGACGACATCGAGCCCTCGGCAAAGAGCTCCCTGAGAAGGTTCGGTATCCTGAAAGCGACGAAGAAGGCGTCGGCGACGGCCGTAGCGCCGAAGATCCCGGCGAGGATCATATCCTTTATATAGCCGAGGATCCGGCTGATAAAGGTGGCGATGGACATGACCCCTGCCGCCCGTGCTATTCTTCCCTTGGCGCTCATACACTCATCGGTATTATAACAATATAGTGTTATACGGTGTGCCGCGGCAGCCGGCCAGGCGGGGCGATCATGACCGGCTCGCTTCGGCGCCTCTACTCGGCTGCGTGGGATGCCCTCAGGCGGTGGCGGACGATCTCGACGACGCCCGGCATGATGGAAACAACGATAATGGCGAGTATGGCGAGCGAGAAGTTCTCCTTGACCAGGGGCAGATTGCCGAAGAAATAGCCGGCCAAGACACATACCGCAATCCATAAAATG
Organism: Nitrospirota bacterium; assembly: GCA_040752355.1. Classification (NCBI taxonomy): domain Bacteria; kingdom Pseudomonadati; phylum Nitrospirota; species Nitrospirota bacterium. Next base: position 98,261 of record JBFMHE010000009.1, read on the forward strand.
CCGCCGATGATGTTGTAGCTTATGAAGCGCCGGTAGGTCATGCGTCCGATACCCGCCACAAAGGGGGCGAAGGTACGGACGATCGGCACGAAACGGGCGATGATGATCGTCTTGCTCCCGTACTTCTCATAGAAATGATGGGTGCGCTCGAGATGCTTCTTGTTCAGGAAGCGCACATCATCCCTGCAGAACACCTTCGGCCCCACCAGGGAGCCGATCCAGTAATTGACCGTATCCCCGGCCACCGCCGCGATCGTAAGGAGCACCAGGAGCGACGACAGGTCGAGCGCTCCCATCGCCGCAAAGGTCCCTGCGGCAAAGAGCAGCGAGTCGCCGGGCAGAAAGGGCGTGACCACGAATCCGGTCTCGCAGAAAATGATGAGGAAGAGGATTACGTAGGTCACCGTGCCGTACTGCTGAATGACCATACTGAGATATTTGTCCAGGTGCACGAAGATATCGATAAAGCCGGCAATCAATTCCATGGGCGCTCCTTAGTGGCGTCGTCCGATAATGATTCTCTCGATTCCTGCATAGTCTTTTACGGTCTCGATACCGCTCAAGCCCGCTTTCACGGCCATCGCTTCGACACTGCGCGCCTGGCCGAACCCCATTTCGAGTACGAGTATCCCGTTCTCTCGAAGACGGGCAGGCGCCTGCCCGAGTATCTTCCGGTAGAATTCGAGCCCGTCCGGCCCTCCGTCGAGCGCTTCGTAAGGCTCGTACTCCTTTACCTCCCGCTGCAGCGTCGCTATCTCGCTCCTCGCAATATAGGGAGGGTTAGAGACAATGCAGTCGAACTGCCGGGAGCGTACCGGGTCGAACAGATCGCCCCATCTGAAATGAACATTCCCGATACCGTTTTCGAGCGCGTTCTGCGTCGCATACACCAGCGCCGCTTCTGACTGATCGACGCCATACACCTCGGCATCGGGGAAATGCTTTGCAAGCGCGAGAGCGATGCACCCGCTGCCGGTGCAGAGGTCGAGAATGGCGCTCGGTGAGGGGTGATGGGTAACAGGTAAACCATCAGATTCTGAACCCTGCTCTCCATAGCTCATGACCCGTGACCCATGACCCATGACCCGTTTTATCGTCTCTTCCACGAGCAGCTCGGTCTCGGGCCGCGGGATGAGCACGCCCGGCCCTACGTTGATGCGCAGACCATGGAACGGGACATGCCCGATGATATACTGGAGCGGCTCGCCCTTAAGCCGCCGGGCAGCTCCGGCGTCGACTGCGGCGGAAAGGGCAGCGGGCAGCTCCGGGTTATCGGCATACAGCCTCGCCTTACCGACAGGGAGCAGCTCCGCAACGAGCAGTGCAGCCTCTGCAGGAGCATCCTCGATTCCGTTCTCTTCGAGAACATCCGAAACCTCTTTTATTTTCTGAAGGGCCTTCATGGGGAAGCTCCACATCTCAAACTGCACATGACAACCAAAGGCTCAGAGAGAGTTCGGGACTCTGGGTTTTGGGCATCTGCGTTCATTGGGAATCTGGTAGTTGGTGTTTGGCATTTACACCGTTACAGTTCCTTCAGCCGCTCGGCCTGGTAGTGGGTGATCAGGGCGTCGATAACATCGTCGAGATCGCCCTCGAGCACCTGCTCCAGCTTGTGAAGGGTGAGCCCTATGCGGTGGTCGGTGACCCTGTTCTGGGGATAATTGTAGGTCCGGATGCGCTCGCTCCGGTCTCCGGAGCCGACCTGCGTCTTCCTGTCTGCGGCACGCTCCTTCTCCTTCTTCTCTATCTCGAGCTCGAGCAGCCGGGACCGCAGCACCTTCAGGGCCTTTTCCCGGTTCTTCAGCTGGGAGCGCTCATCCTGGCACTGCACCACCATGCCGGTAGGGATATGCGTGATCCTCACCGCGGAATAGGTGGTGTTGACGCTCTGCCCCCCGGCGCCGGAAGAGCAGAAGGTGTCGATCCTCAGATCCTTCTCCTCTATCCTGATATCCACCTCTTCTGCTTCGGGCAGCACCGCCACGGTCGCCGCCGAGGTATGGATCCTTCCCGACGCCTCGGTCACCGGCACACGCTGCACGCGATGCACGCCGCTCTCGTACTTCAGCCTGCTGTAAGCGCCCTTGCCGGTTATATTCGCGACCACCTCTTTCAGGCCGCCGAGGCCGGTGGGGCTGGAGTCGATGATCTCGATCTTCCACCGCCGCGACTCGGCATACTTGGAGTACATCCTGAAAAGGCTCGCTGCAAAGAGCGACGCCTCTTCGCCGCCGGTGCCCGCCCTGATCTCGAGGATAACGTTCCGGTCGTCTCTCGGGTCTTTCGGGAGCAGCATGATCTTGAGCTCGCTCTCGAGGAGCGGTTTTCTGCTCTTCAGCTCCTCGAGCTCCTCCCGGGCGAGGTCGCGCAGGTCGCCGTCGCCGTCACTGCTCCTCATGAGCTCTTCCGCCCCCTCCATATCGGAAAGGAGCTTCTTGTACTCCCTGAGCTTTTCGACGAGAGGGGCGAGCTCAGCCTGCTCCCGGGAATACTTCTGGTACGCCTGGGCGTTCGAGAGGACCTCGGGGTTCACCAGTGCCGTGGTGATGTCCTCGTATTTTGCTTCGATGGCGAGCAGTTTATCTAACATGTCGTTCCTCTGGCATGCCGTTCCTCTGGCCCTGTGCAGTGCGTGCAGGCCTCCCGGGGAGGCGCTGCATCCGCGCCCTCCAGCTTCAGCACCTCGTTCATGGCGGTCAGCGCCACCTCGATCTGTGCCGCATCGGGCTCCCGAACGGTGAGACGCTGCAGCAGCAGTCCCGGAAGGACCACCACGCCCATCAGCGGATTATGCTTCATCTTTGCGGAGAGCCTCAGGACCTCATACGACACCCCGGCAATGAGCGGTATGAGCACCAGCCGCGACGCCGCCTTCCCGGCAAAGGACCAGGTCTGCGGGATCGTCGAGAAGACGAGGATGCTGATGACCATGACGATCAGCAGAAAGCTCGTCCCGCACCGCGGGTGGTAGGGCTTGTACTTCTTCGCGTTCTCGACGGTCAGGGCCTCGCCCGCCTCATAAGCGTAGATTACTTTGTGCTCCGCGCCGTGGTACTCGTAGATCCTGCGCATCTCTTTCCAGAGGCCGATCGAGAGGACGTAGAGCAGGAATATCCCCACCCGGATCACGCCGTCGACGAGGTTGAAGAGAACCGAGCTCGTCGAAACGCCCTGGACCACGCCGCCCGTCAGCTTGGTAAGAAAGAGAGGCAGGATAACGAAGAGGGCGACGGCGAGCGCCATTGCCGTGCCGATGGTGAGGGCCATGCTGAGCGGGCTCAGGGGCTTTTCCCCGTCCTTCTCCTGGTACGCCACATTGCCAGAAAATTCTATCGCCTTGATGCCGATCGAGAGCGCCTGCCCCAGCGCGACCACTCCCCGGATGACCGGCAGTTTCAGAAACCGCGACTGCTTCCGGGTCCTCTCGAGCTTGAGGCTGATCTCTCCCCGCGGGTTCCTGACCGCCACGCTCCAGCCGGCGGGGGACTTCATCATCACCCCCTCGATAACCGCCTGTCCGCCGATGTTCTTCATTATTCCTCTGCGGTTTGCTGTTTAACGAATCAATAAAAAAGGGCTAGAGGTGACCCGTCCGGCGGAGGCGTCGTCTCTAACCCTGATCTGTCGCCGCTACTTCTTTGCGTATTTTTTCCTGAACTTATCGACCCTGCCCTCGGCATCCACAAGCTTCTGCTTGCCGGTAAAGAACGGATGGCACTTCGAGCATATGTCCACGCGGATGGCGTCCCTGGTGGTTGACCTGGTGGTAAACGACTCGCCGCAGGCGCAGACAACCTTCGTCTCTTTATAGTTCGGATGGATTCCCTCTTTCACCGTGCAACCTCCTGCTTTAGAATTGAATTATTATTTTACTAAATGGGAAAGCCCTTTGGCAAGGGGCTGACGATCACGGCAGCACACGATTACCTCCTCCACCGGCTCTTGCAGGGCGGGAGCGCACAAAAACAAAGAGCCGGCAGGGGGGCCTGCCGGCTCTCGTGCTGCGGTGCTGCTACATTAACGGAACGATAAGCAGGGCGACGATATTGATGACCTTGATCATCGGGTTGATCGCCGGACCCGCAGTGTCCTTGTAGGGATCGCCGACCGTATCGCCCGTAACCGAGGCCTTGTGTCCGTCGCTCCCTTTCTTGTGCAGGACGCCCTTGTCGTCGGTAACGCCGTCTTCAAAGGACTTCTTGGCGTTGTCCCATGCGCCGCCGCCGCTGGTCATCGCGATCGCCTGGAAGAGTCCGGTGAGGATGCTTCCGATGAGCACGCCGCCCAGGGCCTTGGGGCCGAGCACGAAGCCGACGACAATAGGAGCCGCCACGGGGATGAGGGCAGGAACCATCATCTCCCTGATGGCCGACTTGGTGACGATATCGACGCACTTGCCGTACTCCGGCTTGCCAGTGCCTTCCATGATGCCCTTGATCTCGCGGAACTGCCTCCGGACCTCAATGACAACACCGCCCGCCGCCCTGCCGACCGCAAGCATCAGCCTGCCGCCGAAATAGTACGGGATAAGGCCGCCGATGAAAAGACCGGCGATGACGTAGGGGTCGGAGAGGTCGAAGGCGACACCGCCCATCCGCGCCGCAAGCTCTCGCGAGTACTCCGCAAAGAGAACGAGCGCCGCGAGACCGGCCGAGCCGATCGCGTATCCCTTGGTAACCGCCTTGGTGGTATTGCCGACCGCATCGAGCGGGTCGGTCACGTCCCTGACCGCAGAGGGGAGCTCGGCCATCTCGGCGATACCGCCCGCGTTGTCCGTAATCGGACCGTACGAGTCGATGGCGACGACGATACCGGTCATCGAGAGCATCGAAACAGCGGAAAGAGCGATCGCAAAGAGACCTCCGCCGACGTTGTCGCTGAAGCCTCCGCCGAGAGAGAAGGCGCCGAGTATCGCGCCGACGATCACGAGCGCCGGAAGCGCCGTCGCCTCCATGCTCATCGCGAGACCGGCGATCACGTTCGTGCCGTGGCCGGTGAGGCTCGCCTTGGCGATCGTCTTCACGGGCCTGTATTCCTTGGCGGTGTAGTACTCCGTAATCCAGACGATGAGGCCGGTCAGGGCGAGGCCGATCAAGGCCGTACCGAAGACGCTCATCGGGGTGAAGCCGCCCGTATCACCGCCGAGCTGCCCCATGAACCACTGGGTCACTCCGTAGAATGCGATCGCGGCCAGGATACCCGAGACCGCGAGACCTTTGTACAGCGCGCCCATAATGTACTGCTTTGCGCCGAGCTTGACGAAATAGGTGCCGATGATCGATGCGATGATCGAGACGCCGCCCAGCAGCAGCGGGAACTCGACCCACGGGCTGTCGGCGCCGAAGACCGACTTGGCGAGCAGCATAGCGGCGACCAGCGTGACCGTATAGGTTTCGTACAGGTCGGCTGCCATTCCTGCGCAGTCGCCGACGTTGTCACCGACGTTATCGGCGATGACCGCGGGGTTCCTCGGGTCGTCTTCGGGAATGCCTGCCTCGACCTTGCCGACGAGGTCGGCGCCCACGTCAGCAGCCTTGGTGTAGATACCGCCCGCGATACGGGCGAAGACGGACATCAGCGAGCAGCCGAAGCCGAGCCCGATGAGGGCATGGAACGCCTCCTCACCGGCCACACCCCTGACCAGCGCGAAATAGCCCGCGATGCCGATGATGCCGAGGCCGACCACCATGAGGCCGGTCACCGAGCCGCCCTTAAAGGAAAGGGTGAGCGCGTTCTGGAGCCCCTTCGACGCAGCCTGTGTCGTACGGACGTTCGCCCTGACCGTAACCCACATGCCGACGAAACCGGCGAATGCGGAACCCACCGTACCGATCAGGAAGCCGATAGCGGTCCAGGAACCAAGCAGTGCAAAGAGAGCAATGAAGAGGACAACGGCGACCATCGCCACGGTCTTGTATTCACGGGCAAGAAATGCGTAGGCTCCCTCTTTTACCGCGTTGGAAATCTGCTGCATCCGCTGGGTACCGGCATCCTGCTTGGAAACCCATGCCGCGGTGTAGAGCGCGTACAGAACGCCCAGTCCGCCGCAGGCAAGGGCAAAGAGAATGATTGAACTCATGAATCCTACCTCCTTCGATAATTTTCTACAGCCGCATTAGTACTGCCGAGCAACTCCTGTTATTTTTTATCTCTCCTCTTGTTACCATGCGTCACGGTTACGCCTCGCCTTTACCTTCGGATCACCTCCCTTGTAACGGTCATTGCCAACGCCCCTCCACGGCGAAAGGGCGGGTCCGCACCCGATCGGATACGCGCTCAGGAGCTGAACATGTAATCCTTCAGGTACCGGACCTCTGCCTCAAGGTTTCCGATATGATACTTGACCACGTCGCGGATCGAGACCACGCCCACCATATGCCCGTGGTCGATGACCGGCAGATGGCGGATCCGCTCGTGGCTCATAATGGACATCACGTACTCGAGATCATCCCCGGGCTCGGCGACACGGATCGTCTTGCTCATGATGTCCTTGACGAGGACCTTGTCGAACGGGCCGTGCGCCGACCAGCACCTGAGGGCATCGCGCTCGGTAAACATGCCGACGAAATTGCCCTCCTCCATGACGAGGATAGCGCCGATGTTGCGCTCCACCATCTTCTTGACCGCGGCATCGACGGTGACGCTGCTGTCAATGGCGATGACTTCAAGCCCCTTGTCCTTCAGGATGTCCCGAACCTTGATCGCCATAGCTATTTACCTTCCCTCGCCGTATGCTTTGCGAAGACCATCGCCGTTGTCCGGTAGACCATGTGCGCCATCTTCGAGAACGGGGCATACGCAAAGAGGAAGAAGACGAAAACGAGGTGAACGAAGTAGGTCGGATACGCGAGCAGCCCGATATCCGCGAGCCTGAAGACCTGGGCCCCGATCCCGGTGAGCACGATGACGAAGATCACCGTGATGAAGAGCCAGTCGAAATAGCTGCCCTTGCCCGCCTTTTCGGCGTTCTTCAGGCGGTTGCTGGTGACGAGCGTAATACCGATGAGAAGGGCCGCGGCGCTTATGTTGCCGAGGATCTTCATGGGATCGTAGAGCGGATACGGGGACTCCCAGTGGAACCCGTAGAGATACACGATGGCCCACGTCGTCGTAACCGCGAGCCCCGCGAAGGAATAGAAGACGAGGAGATGCGCCGTCGACCGCTCCTTCGCCACGTTGCACTCCTTGAACCGCTTATGAGCGAGGATATCGGCAACGGTCACCTTGATGCTCTCCACCAGGTTGCCGTCGAGGCTCTTTCCGCCGCTCATCGCCTTCCAGTAGTTCCTGATGCCGAGGGCGAAGCAGAGCGCTGCAAACGAGGCTGCCGCGACGAAGACCGCGTCGATATACGGTACGGGAATGAAATTGGCGTAGACGATGCCGCCGTTCTCGCCCCGGAGAGGGGCGGTGAGCGTCCCGAGCATCATCGTAATGCCGAGGAAGATCAGGACCGGGAGCGCGAAGAGGAAGAGCAGATATTTGGGATCGCCCACCATCGCCGCCAGCGGCCCGACCGGCGAATACTCCCTGATCGTCATTTTCCGCACGGCGCCGAGCACCTCGCCCGGCTTCGCCCCTCTCGGGCAGTGGGCCGTACAGTCGCTGCACTGGTGGCAGAGCCATACGTCGGGGTTGCTCAGGAGCTTGTCCTTCAGGCCCCACTGCGCATACATCATCTCTTTCCGGGGGAACGGCTTGCTGTCGGGCGTGACGTTGCAGACCACCGTGCAGGTGGAGCACTGGTAGCACTTCTTGAGCGATTCCCCGCCCGAAGCGATAATATCGTTGACGAAATTCAAATCCGGCTTTATCACCTGTTCTGACATACTCTCTATCCTCCTAGAAGCCCTTGAACGGATTGGGGCCTATTTCTTTCACGCGCGCTACAAAGTCGCCGATGATCTTGGATACGTTGTCGTACTCGTCGATCGCGAGCTGGACCATCTGGACTCTCTCGGACTCGAGCTGCAGCCTGCCGAGCGTCTCCTGGACCTTGCTGAGGCGGTAGTTCGCGAGCTCGCTGCCCTTCGCAAAGTGGCACTGGTAGTTCTCCCCGAACTTGCAGCCGAGCAGCAGCATGCCGTCGACGCCCCGCGAGAGCGCGTCGGCGATCCAGACGAGGTTCGTCGAGCCGAGACACCTGAGCTGTATGATCCTCACCGCCGTATCGATCCTCTCACGCTTGAAGGCCGCGGTGTCGATCGCCGGGTAAGCGTCGTTCTCGCAGGCGAGCACGATGATCCTCGGCTTGTCGTCATCGGAAGGGACCGAGACGTTCTTCAGCATCGAGCCGATCATATCGACATGGTAGTCCTTGAAGGAGACGATACGCTCAGGGCAGGCGCCCATACAGGTCGCGCACCGCCGGCAGCGGCCGGGCTTGTAGAACGGCGTCCCCTTCTCGTCCTCATCGATAGCGCCGAACGGGCACTCTTCGGTGCAGCGCTTACAGGAGGTACATCTCTGCATGAAGGGATCGGGATAGGTCATATCCCACGCCCGCGGGTGCACCGCGATGCCCTTCGCCACATGCTCTGCGGACTGGATCGCCTTGAGGGCCGCGCCGGTCGCGTCTTCCTGGGCCTCTGCCATGTTCATGGGCTGTCTCACCGCGCCGGCGGCGTAGACGCCGGTTCTCCTCGTCTCGTACTGGAAGCAGATGAAGTTGGAGTCGGCGAAGCCGTCGTAGAGATCGAGGTCGGGCAGGCCCGGTCCCTGGCGGTACTGGAGATTGAGGATCGGATCGTCCACGGTCGCCGGGACGACGCCGGTGGCGAGCACCACCAGGTCGGCCTCGAGCTTCACCTTCTGGCCGAGCAGGCTGTTCTCCATAGCGACATGGAGGGTGCCGTCTCCGGCATCGGTAACCCCTGTCACGTCGCCCTTGGTGAGCATGACGCCGGGATCGTTCTGCGCCGCCTTATAATAGAACTCGAGGTTTCCCGGGGTCCTGATATCCTTATAGAGGATCATCGCCGTCGCATCGGCACTCTGCCGTACGTACTGCGCCTGCTTCAGCGAGGTCGTGCAGCACATGGCCGAACAGTACGGAAGGTGATTCGGGTCCCTCTGGCCCGCGCACTGGATGAAGGCGACTCTCTTCGCCTCCTTCCCGTCGGACGGCCTCGTGATCCTGCCCTTGCGGGCGATCTCTTCGAACTCGATGTTGGTCACCACATCCTTCGAGACGCCGTAGCCGAGGTGCTCGAGCTTCGTGGCGTCGTAGGGTCTCCAGCCGGCAGCCAGGACGACCGAGCCGATCTTCACCACTTCGGAATTCCCGTTCGTCGAGATGGTGACATCGAAGGCGCCGGGCTGGCCGTCGGTCTTCTCGACCTTGGATGACTTATAGACCTTTATATTCGGGTTGCTCTCGACCTCTTTGATCGTCTTGTCGATGTCGACATCGACGATCAGCGGCCGCGCATACTCGCCGGGTGATGCCGGGACTTTCTTGTAGAGCTTGTTCAGGAACCCGCCGAGCTGCGCCTCCTTTTCGACGAGCACGACCTTGTAGCCCGAGTTCGCCGCCTTGAGCGCCGCCGTCATTCCCGCGATGCCGCCGCCGATGACGAGGATCGTCCTGTCCGTCTCCATCAGGTAAGGCTCGGGAAGGTCTCCCTTCTGCGCCTTGATGACCGACATCTTGATATAGTCTTCGGCGGCGAGCTGCGCCTGCTCGGGCTCCTGGCTCCAGACCGCCAGCTCCCTGAGGGGGGCCCGCTCGACGATGCAGCCGGGGAAGTCGAACTCCTCGTACTTTACCCGCGGAGAGCATGCGGCGACGACGACGGTATTGACGCCCTCGTTCCTGATATCGTTGTTGATGAGCTCGAGGCCCTCCTTGCCGCAGAGCGCGAAGTGGGACTTGACGACCGGAAGCCGCAAGGCGTTCTTCGCGATGGTGCTGCACTTTTCGACATCAACGGCGTCCCCGATGGAGCAGCCGGTGCATATATATAACCCGATATTCTTATCCATTCTGTGCTTACCTCCCCTGTCCTGTTGTAATTGCCTTCAGCACCGCGCTCGTCGAATCCTGGGCTGATCTGGCAACGTCCATGGGGTTTTTGCTGCAGCCGGCAGCGTGAACGCCCTGCGTCGATACCGAAAAACCCGTATCCGTGTAGGTCAGCCCGCCGATCTGCCTGCTCGCGCCCGCCGGCTCCATGCCGGTGGCGAGCACGACCATATCGGCCTTCACTTTCACCTTGTCGCCGGTCTGCATGTCTTCGGCCTCGACGATCACATCGTCCGAGCCTTCGGCCTGGGTGATCCTGGCGACCTTGCCCTTGGTGAACGTGACGTTCGGGTCGTCCTTCACCTTCCAGTAGAACTTCTCGTACTTGCCGGGCGTCCTGATATCGATATAGAAGATCCGCGCCTTTGAATCGGGGTTCTGTTCGCGAATGTAGGTGGTCTGCTTCAGCGAGGCCAGGCAGCATATATAGGAACAGAAGGGGAGGTGGTTCTCATCCCTGCTTCCCGCACACTGGACGAAGACGATATTCTGCACCGGCTTCCCGTCGGAGGGACGCACGATCTTGCCGCCCGTCGGGCCTGTCGGTGACGCCAGGCGCTCCATCATCATGTTGGTGATGACGTTCTTCACGCTGCCGTAGCCGAGGATATCGAGCTTGTTCGCATCGTAGGGATTCCAGCCGGTGGCGACGACGATCGAGCTGACCTTGAAGGTGAGGGTCTCGGCCTGCATGCCGAGATCGACCGCATTGTACTTGCAGGCATCCTGGCAGGCCTTGCCGCAGTCTCCCTTGCAGGCGGCGCCGTCGATGACGTACTTCTGCGGGAACGCCTGGTTGAAGGGGAGGTAGGCTGCCTTCGTGGTGTCCATGCCGAAATTGTAGGCATTCGGCCGCTCCGCGGGGCATGCCTCGGCACAGGCGTTGCAGGCGACGCAGTTATCGTTGACATAGCGGGGATGCTGCTTCACCGTGACCGTATAGTCGCCGGGGCCGCCGGAAACGCTTTCGACCTCTGCCATGGTATGGAAGCTTATCAGCGGGTTGGTCTTGAGCCTCCTGAAGTTCAGCTCGAGTCCGCAGATGGGAGGACACAGCTTCGGGAAGTACTTGTTGAGCTGAGCAACCCTGCCGCCAAGGTAGGGATTCCTTTCTATTACTACAACTTCCGCGCCCGTCTCCGCAGCATCCACTGCCGTGGTCAGACCGCTGAAGCCGCCGCCAATCACTAATATGCGATTGGTCTGTTTCGTTTGTTCTGACATACTGCTTCCTCCTTTATGCGACTTGCTCGCGTTAGGTAGTTTATACTGCTCGACGGGCAGGGAGCGCTACCCGTCGAACATTATAAACTACCATGGGATCGTATGGCCATGGAATTTTAGGGCGAGAGGGGCCTTGCGGCCCCTCTCGCGGTGTTGGTTACTTATTCAGCAAACATCTGGACATAGGGAACCTTCTTGAGCTCCCAGGTGTTCTTCTCGGCATCGTACTTCGAGTTGACGAAGCACTTCCAGTCCTTGTCGTTGATAGCGAGGAAGTCGCCTCTGTAGTAGTAGCCGGGATACCGGGACTCTTCCCTGAAGAGGATGTGGCGTGCGTGGGCTTCGACCGAGAGAATTCTGTGGAAGTTCTCCCATGCCCTCATGAGCTCGTGGAGGTTGCTTGCTGCGCTCTTGGAAGCGTCTTCCTTGAGCATATCGAGCTGCTTCAGGCCCTCGTTCAGCATGGTCTTCGAGGTCATGTACCAGGTCGAGATTCCGCCGAAGTACTCGTCGGCGATCTTCTGGAGCCTGGTCTGGAGCATCTTGGGCCTGATGTAGTGCGGGTTCATGGACGGGTCGGTCGAGAAGGTCTTGTACTTCTCGTAGACCTCGAACGGCAGATAGAGCTCTGCAGCGATCTGGTCCGCGGTCTCCTTGATGGCCGGCTTGTAGCTGGCATTGTCAAGGATGAAGGCAAGAGCGGCCTTGGCAGCGATTCTTCCCTCGGCGTGCGAGCCGGAGGAGAACTTGTGGCCCGAAGCGCCGCAGATGTCGCCGGCCATGAAGAGGCCCGGTACGGTCGACATCCTGTTGTAGCCCCAGGAGTAGTGCTCAGGGGTACCCGCGATGTCGCCGGGGCCGCTGCACCAGAAGCCTGCGCAACCGGCATGCGAACCGAGGAGGTACGGCTCGGTCGGCATGATCTCGGAAGGTTCCTTGTCGGGCTCGATGTTCTTACAAGCCCAGAGACCTGCCTGGCCGATGCACATATCGAGGAAGTCTTCCCATGCCTCTGCCTCGAGGTGCTTGATCCTCTTGGCGTCCATGGTCTTTGCGAGCTCCTGCATGGCGAGATGGGTATTCATGAGGATCGGGCCCTTGCCGGCCTTCATATCGACCATCATCATGTGGTTTCTGATGGCGGTGCCGAGCTTCTCGGCATAGGGGCTGTAGAGCTTCTTGGTATCCTCCATGTGCGTTACGCAGTAGTCTTCGCCGAGGGAGTTCGTCGCCTTCGCCTTGAAGAAGAGGAACCATGCGCCGACAGGACCGTAGCCGTCCTTGAAGCGGGCGGGCACGAACCTGTTCTCCATCATGGTGAGCTCTGCGCCGGCCTGCATGCCGAGGGCGTAGCCCGAACCGGAGTTCCATACCGGGTACCATGCCCGGCCCTGGCCTTCCTGGGTAGAACGCGGCCTGAAGACGTTAACCGCGCCGCCGGCGGCGTTGATCATCGCCTTCGCCTTGAAGAGGTACACTTTGTTCTCACGGACACTGAAGCCCGCGGCTGCGGCAACCCGCTTCGGGTCGTTGGCATCGTGGTAGAGCTTCACGATGAAGACTCTCTCGAAGTGGTTCTGGGGAACGCCGGTCGCCTGCCTGTTGTACTCGAGCGCCTTCTTGGCGGCCTCTGCAACGATGACCTTGTAGGACTCACCGTTGATCATGATCTGCCACTTACCGGAGCGGACGGGGGTGCCGCCGTCCCGCAGCAGCGCCTTCCCCTGGTCTCTTGCCTGGAAGCCGTCGAGGGAGAACCCGTCGTCGGCCTTTTTCCAGATCGGGAGTCCCCACTCTTCGAAGAGGTGGACGGAGTCGTCGACGTGTCTGCCGAGGTCGAAGACGAGGTCTTCCCTGATGATGCCCATCAGGTCGTTCCTGACGTACTTGACGTAATCTGCGGGGTCGTTCTCGCCGCAGTAGGTGTTGATTGCCGAAAGACCCATGGCGACGGCGCCGCTTCTGTCGGTAGCGGCCTTGTCGACCATCATGATCTTGATGCCCTTCGGGGTCGCCCAGCGGGCTGCCTCATAGGCTGCGCCGCAGCATGCCATACCGCCGCCGATGAGGAGCAGATCGGTCTCTATCTCAACAACTTCCGGTTTTGCGCAAAATGAAAAATTACAGGTTTCCTTTTCCATCTATCGTCCCTCCTTTAGTTACGCTTTTACCTGCGCAGATTTTCTGGCCTCGTAATTGAAGTAGCCAGGCTGCTTCAACTTTGCAAAATCGGGCTCCGGCTTCCCTTTGTAGGGGTCGATAGAGCCTTCCGGAGTGGTTCTGATGGGGAACTTGAATCTCTTGAGGGACCCGTTCCTGAACTTGATGGTCCACATGATGGAGTCGGTGCCTCTCATCGGGATAACGTTACCGCCCAGCGGGTTGAAGTCCTGGTAGCCCCTCACCTCGATCGCCTGCTGAGGGCAGATCTTCACGCAGTTGTAGCACTCCCAGCACTGCTCCGGCTCCTGGTTGTAGGCCTTCATGATATCCCGGTTGAGGGTCATGAGGTCGTTCGGGCAGATGTACTGGCAGGCAGTCTTGTCCTGCGCCTTGCAGCCATCGCACTTTTCCGTAATTACATAGCTCGGCATAACTGATAACCTCCTTTTGGTGTTTGAAAGATTGAACTGTCCATCACGGCGCTGCACATCCTGACAACATGCCTTCTCTGGTACTCTTCCTTGCACCCCCTTTCGTTAAAGCAGGTCAAGGGTGAGGCCGCGACAAGGGATTCCCTCATCCCGGCCTCACCCTTTTCCTTCGAATATTTATGCACCCTCCGAATATTTATGGGTCTTGATCTCGACCTTCTCGGTCAATCCTTCGTAGTACTCTCTCAGTATCTTGAGGACCTCGGGCCTGCTGAACTTGTCGGAAACCTCTTCACCCTCCGAGAGCATCTTCCTGAGCTTGGTCCCGCTCAGGATCAGCCTGTCTTCCTTGCCGTGCGGGCAGGTCCTCATCGATGCCATGCCGTCGCATTTGTGGCACCAGAAGGTCCAGTCGATCTTGAGCGGCTTGGTCTCGAGCGCATCCTTCGGGATCTCGTCGAAGATCTTCTGCGCATCGAACGGGCCGTAGTACTCGCCCACGCCCGCGTGGTCGCGTCCGACGATCAGGTGACTGCAGCCGTAGTTCTGCCTGAAGAGGGCGTGGAGCAGCGCCTCCCGGGGACCGGCGTAGCGCATATCGAGCGGATAGCCGCCGATCACGATGGTGTCCTTCACGAAATACTTTTCGGCGAGCACGTCGATCGCCTTCTGGCGGACGTCCGAGGGGATGTCGCCCGGCTTCAGCTTGCCGAGGAGCATGTGGACGAAGACGCCGTCGCAGGTCTCGACGGCGATCTTGGCGAGGTACTCGTGGGAGCGGTGCATCGGGTTCCTCGTCTGGAACGCCGCAACCGTGCTCCACCCCTTCTCCGTAAAGATATGCCGCGACTGCGCCGGGGTGAGGTAAATGCCGGGATACTCCTTCGGGAAGGTGCCCTCGCTGAGGACCTTTACCGGCCCGGCGAGGTTGGTGCCGGCCTGGTTCATGACCATCTTGACACCCGGGTGGTCCTGCATATCGGTGGTCCGGTAGACCTGCTTGCACTCGTACTCCTTGTCGATCTTGTAGGTCTCGGTGACCTTCATGGTCGCCATGATCTCGCCGAACTCCTCGGAGTAGAGGGCGACTTCGTCGCCGACTTTGACCGCATCATCGGTAGAGACGGTTATCGGGATCGGCCAGAAGGTGCCGTCCGCCATCTTGTATTCGGCGCAGACGTCCTTCCAGTCCTCGTAGGTCATGAAGCCGTCGAGCGGAGAGAAGCCGCCGATGCCCATCATGATAAGGTCGCCGGTCTCGCGGGATGATATATTGACTCTCTTGAGGCCGGCCGCTTTTTTCTTCTCCTCTTCGAGCTCCTTGCCCGTCAGAAGAAGCGGCTTCAGCTTCTTCTCTTTTCCGTGCGGATTGACTAATGCCATGGTGAAACCTCCTCGTTTAGTAATATGTAGTTACAACACTTTGCACTAGCTATTTGAGCCCGAGCGCGCTGCAGACCTTGCCGAAGATATCGTCGATGCTCCCGGTGCCGGAGACCGACTTCAGGATGCTCTTCTTGCCGTAGTAGTCGATGAGCGGCGCCGTCTGGGAGTTGTAAACCTCGAGCCGTTTCTTTATGGTTTCTTCCCTGTCATCATCTCTCTGGAAGAGCTCGCCGCCGCACTTGTCGCAGACGCCTTCCTTTTTGGGGGGATTGAAGTAGACATTGTACATCTGGCCGCACGCCTTGCAGGTCCTCCTGCCGGTGAGCCGCTTCATGAGGTCGTCGAAGGGCACATCGACGCTGAGCGCCGCGTTGAGCGGCATATTTAATGAAGCGAGCATCTTGTCCAGCGCTTCCGCCTGCTTGGTGTTCCGGGGGAAACCGTCGAGGATATAGCCTTTTTTGCAATCGTCCTGCTTGAGCCGCTCTTCGACCATACCGAGGACAACGCTGTCGGGAACGAGCTCTCCTTTATCCATATATGACTTTGCTTCTTTGCCAAGGGGGGTTCCTGCAGCGACTGCCGCCCGGAGAAGATCGCCGGTCGAAATCTGGGGCATTGGATATTTTTCGATAAGTTTCTTCGCCTGAGTACCTTTTCCTGCTCCCGGTGCGCCAAGAAGAACTATCCTCATCAAGAGAACCTCCGTCGGAATTTTTTTCAGGACAACACTATAAATTAATAGAACACCAGAAAGTAAAGCAATTTTAAAATTATAATCAGTACATTAAAATTCCTTATATTTTATATAACGATTTCTTTTAAAAAGGTTTTGAGTTGATCCAGCGCCTTCCGCCGGTGGCTCAGGGCGTCCTTTTCTTCGGAGCTCATTTCAGCAAAGGTGCGCTCTTCCCCCCGGGGATAGAAGATCGGGTCGTAGCCGAAGCCCCTGCCGCCCTTCGCCTCTCTGCCGATGCGGCCCTCTGCGGCGCCGGTAAAGGTGACGACCCTTGCCTTGTGCTGCGGCGCATCGGGAAGCGCCAGCGCTATGCAGCAGACGAACCGGGCCCCCCGCGCTCCCTCCGGCACGCTCTCGAGCTCCTGCAGCAGCTTTGCGGTGTTCGCCGCGTCGTCGGCGCCCTCTCCCGCGTACCTCGCCGACCGGACCCCCGGCGCCCCGTTCAGCGCATCCACTTCGAGCCCCGAATCGTCGGCAAGCGCCGGCAGGTTGGTACACCCGGCAGCGGCTACGGCCTTTTTAACCGCGTTGCCCTCGAAGGTATCGCTATCCTCGACGACCTCGGGGCAGGAGGGGAAATCGGCGACCGTCAGGATAGTAACCCCGAGGCCGTCGAGAATCCTCCGAAGCTCTTCCGCCTTCTTCCTGTTGCGCGTTGCCAGAACGATATCCATTGCCTGCTTCCGCTCCCCTGCGGTTAATCGTGCGGTGCGCCTTCGCGAGAACATACGAGCAAGCTGCCGATAGCGGCACGAAGGTGAAAAAAACGGCGAATGTAAAAAGCTTATCACCACGGCGCCACACTTTCAATAACCTTTTGCCGGTATAAAAATTTCTCATGCTTTCGCGGAAGCGCCGCACCCGGAACAAACGAAGCCTTTACAGAGGGCGCGATTATATGCTAACCTATTAAGACCAAATATTTTTTCGCAGTATCCGGCAGTGAGAGAACGAGAAGCACTGAGGAACGAGCGCTCCGATGTTCGTTGAGCAGCAGAAACCAAGCATGAAAGGTGGTGAAGTACATGTCGCTTGCTACGGGAAAGAAAAAGGAGATCATCGAATCGTATAAGGTCCATGACCATGATACGGGATCACCTGAGGTCCAGGTGGCGATCCTGACCGAAAGAATCGCCTACCTCACCGACCACTTTAAAACCCACAATAAAGATCATCACTCGCGCCGTGGGCTCCTGAAACTTGTCGCGCAGAGGAAAAAGCTCCTCACCTATCTCAAGACAACCGATAAGAGCCGCTACGACAAGCTGATCGAAAGGCTCGGACTCAGAAAATAATCCACCCCGGATACGGAACCTGAAAATTCAAACCTAAGGAGAAAGAAAGAGACGTTCATGACCACTGTAGAACTTGAGATTAAAGGGAAGCGGTTGATTTTCGAGACCGGGCAGATGGCGCGGCAGTCGGGCGGAGCGGTCGTCGTTCGCTACGGCGACACGGTCGTCCTCGCCACCGCCGTTGCAGACAAGAGGGTAAAGGAAGGCCTGGATTTCTTCCCCCTCACGATCGACTACCAGGAAAAAACCTACGCAGCCGGCAAGATACCGGGCGGCTTCTTCAAGAGAGAGGGGAAGCCCTCTGAAAAAGAGGTCCTGACCTCCCGGCTCATCGACCGCCCCATGCGGCCGCTCTTCCCCAAGGGGTTTTATTCAGAGACCCAGGGGATCGTTTCGGTACTGTCGTACGGGAGCGAGAATGCAGCAGACATCATGGGCATCATCGGCATGTCTGCCGCTGTACATATATCGGATATCCCCTTCGGCGGCCCGGTCGGAGCAGTGCGGGTCGGCAGGATCGGCGGCAGCCTGATCGTCAATCCCGACCTCGCTGAGCTCGAGAGCCTCGAGCTCAATCTCGTGGTAGCGGGCACCGCCGACGCCGTCATCATGGTCGAAGGAGGCGGCGCCGAGGTCTCCGAGACGGAGCTCCTCGCAGCGATCGAGTTCGCCCACGCCGAGATCAAGCGGATCGTCGCCGTACAGAACGAGCTGCGCGCCCTCATCGGCAAAGAGAAGCGCCCGGTCGCGCCGGTCGAAGAGAACATACCCCTCAGAGACGCGGTGCGGGCGTTCGTCGCAGCCCCGCTGAACGAGTCCATCCGCATCAAAGGGAAACAGCAGCGCCAGGAGGCGCTGAACCTCGTCCTCGAGGGAGCGGTGAAACACCTCAACACCCCGGAGAACGGAGAGAAGTTCTTCGGCAGCGCCGAGAAAGACCTTACCCGCGAAATCGCGAACGCCTTCGACGATTACGAGCAGGAGATCGTCAGGGACATGATCCTTCGCGAGGGCGTCCGTGCGGACAACAGGAAGCCGGACGAGATACGGGCGATCACCTGCAACGTCGGGTTCCTTCCGCGGGCGCACGGTTCCGCGCTCTTCACCCGGGGAGAGACCCAGGCGCTGGTAGCGACCACCCTCGGCACCGCCGATGACGAGCAGAAGATCGATCTGCTCGAAGGGGAAACGTATAAAACCTTCATGCTCCATTACAACTTCCCGCCCTTCAGCGTGGGCGAAGTAAAGCCGCTCCGCTCGCCGGGAAGAAGAGAGATAGGACACGGGGCCCTCGCGGAGCGGGCGCTGAAGTATGTCATCCCCTCCAAAGAGGTCTTCCCGTACACCATACGCATCGTCTCCGATGTCCTCGAGTCGAACGGCTCGTCCTCGATGGCGACGGTCTGCGGCGCCACCATGTCGCTCATGGATGCGGGCGTTCCGATCACGTCGCCCGTTGCCGGCATCGCCATGGGGCTCATCAAGGAGGAGGAGCAGGTCGTCGTGCTCACCGACATCCTCGGCCTCGAAGACCACCTCGGGGATATGGACTTCAAGGTCGCCGGCACCGAGAAAGGCATCACCGCGTTCCAGATGGATGTCAAGATCAGCGGCGTCAGCACCGGCATCCTCCAGACCGCCCTCGAGCAGGCCCGCAAGGGCAGGCTGCATATCCTGGGCAGGATGAAGGAGACCCTCGGGACCCCGCGGGAGAACCTCTCGCCCTTTGCACCGCGCATTTACACCATGCAGATCAAGCAGGAGAAGATACGCGAGGTGATCGGCACCGGAGGAAAGGTGATCCGCGGCATCATCGAGCAGACCGGCGTCAAGATCGATATCGACGACAGCGGCGTCATCAACATCGCCTCTGCCGACGAGGAGTCCGCCAGGAAGGCGATCGATATCATCAACGGCATCATTGCCGAGGCCGAGCTGAACAAGATCTATAAGGGCAAAGTCGTCCGGATCGCGGACTTCGGCGCCTTCGTCGAGATCCTTCCCGGCGTCGACGGCCTGCTGCATATCTCGCAGATCGCGGACCGCCGCATCGCGAAGGTGACCGACGAGCTGAACATGGGCGACGAGGTCCTGGTCAAGGTCATCGAGATCGACAACCAGGGCAGGGTCCGCCTGAGCAGGAAAGAAGCGATGCGCCAGGAACAGGGCGGAGGAAGAGACGCCGACGGAGGCGAAGAGCGCTCCTCCGAGAGACAGCGCCACGACAGAAAAGAGCCGCGGCACTGATGTCCTGCTGCAGCCTTCTTGCAGACCCGGGAAGCAACGGTTAGCGATGGGGGGCGCCGCCCCCTTGCTATCTGCCCGTTACTTCCGGTAAGTTATAGTCAGCTTATCTTTAGTCACGTCTTTGTGAAGAGCATTTCCTGATCCTTACTATGTTTACAAAACGATATCTCGATAACGGCATTCCCGTGGTCATGGAGCAGCTGAAAAACTTCCGCTCCGTCATCGTGGGGATATGGGTAAAGGTCGGCTCCCGCCACGAGACGCCGGAGAAGAACGGCATCTCCCATTTCCTGGAGCACATGTTCTTCAAGGGAACGAAGAAGCGCGCCCCCGCCGACATCGCCATCGATATCGACTCCCTCGGCGGCGACCTCAACGCCTTCACCTCGCGGGAAAACACCGCCTTCTACGCCAAAGTCCTCGACGAATATATCGATAAGGGGATAGAGCTGCTCTCCGACGTCTTTCTCCATTCCACCTTCCCCGAGGACGAGATCGAGAAGGAGCGGGGGGTCATCAAAGAAGAGATCAAGCTCGTCGAGGACACCCCCGATGATTATATCCACGACATCTTCAGCCAGGCAATATGGGGCGACACGGGGCTCGGCAGGCCGGTGCTGGGCAGGCGCGAGACGATAAAGACCTTCAGCCGCGAAGACCTCCTGGGCCATGTACGGAAGTATTACGGCACCGCCGATACGGTCATCGCCTGCGCCGGCAATTTCGAGCCCGACCTCGTGCTCAACCTCCTGAATCACCATCTCGGCTCGCTCCGGAGGGGCTCGGCGCCGAAGCTCTTCTCCCCGCCGGCCTTCAAGAGCAGCATCGCGGTGATTCCCAAGGACCTCTCCGAGACGCATATCTGCCTCGGGGTCGAGGGCATCCCCTTCTCGAGCAGCGAGCGCTATGTCATCAGCATCCTGAACTCCATCCTCGGATCGAGCGTCAGCTCCCGGCTCTTCCAGGAGATCCGGGAGAAGAAAGGGTACGCCTATTCGATCTACTCCTTCGTCTCCTCCTACTTCGACACCGGCTTCTGGGCGGTCTACGCCGGGACCGGCAAAAAGAAGGCAGCCCTGGTGACGGAGCTCATCGTCAAGGAGATGAGGGGGCTTTGCGACACGATCACCGACACCGAGATACGGAGGGCGAAAGACCAGTTGAAGGGCAACATCGTGCTCGGACTCGAATCGACGAGCAACCGGATGCAGGCGATCGCCCGCCAGGAGATCTATTATGGACGGTACTTCACGCAAAATGAGATAATGAGAGACATCGAGTCGGTGACGATGAAGCAGGTGAAGGAGCTCTCCTACCGCCTCGTCAACGAGGACAAGATAAGCCTCGCCGTACTCGGGCCCGTCAAAGAGGAGGAGTTCTCGAACGTCCTGGCGTAGCGCGGCGGTGAGGAGCGCCCCGTACGCACCGCTCGGCAGGGCTCTGCCGAAACAGTACACACGATGCTGAAGGAATTACGCATTACCAACTTCACGATCATCGACGCGCTGACCGTCGACTTCGGAACAGGGCTCACTATCCTCACGGGCGAAACAGGCGCAGGGAAATCCATTATCGTCGATGCCATCGGCCTTCTCCTCGGCAGCAAAGCCTCGCAGGACCTGATCAAGACCGGTAAAAAGGAAGCGCAGATCGAAGCCTCCTTTACGCTCGCCGTTCCCGGCCGCCACCCGCTGCTCGAAGAGCTCTCGATCGACCATGAAGACGGGATCGTGCTCCGGAGGAGCATTGCCGCGCAGGGGAAAGGCAGAGCCTACATTAACGACACCACCGTGAGCCTCCAGACGCTCGCCGCGGTAGGGAGCAGCCTTATCGATATCCACGGGCAGCACGAGCACCAGGGGCTCCTCAAAAAGGAGAGCCACTGCTCCTTTCTCGACGCCTATGGAGAGCTCGGTGATGAGGTCTCGGCCTTTTCCGCGCTCTACCGCGACGCAATGCAGATAAAAGCGACCATGACCGATATGAAGGCCCGCATCCGGGAGCGGGGCCAGAGAATCGAGTTTCTGAGGTTCCAGATCGGCGAGATCGATGCCGCCGGCCTTAAAGAGGGAGAGCGCGCCGCCATAGAAGAGGAGCGCTCGATTCTGCTCAATCTGAGCAGGCTGAAAGAGTCGTCGGAGGCGGCCTATGCAGGGCTCTACGAGGCGGAAGGGTCCGCCCTGGAGAAGCTCGCCGCTGTTGTCGAACGGGTAAGGGAGATGTCCCAGATCGACGCTGCAGCCGGAGAGCTCCTGGCTGCGCTCGAATCCGCGCTTCCCCTTGTCGAGGATGCCGCGCTCCAGTTGCGGCGCTTCAAGGATAGATACGATATCGATCCCGGCAGGCTCTCGGAGCTCGACGAACGGCTGGAGCTGATCAAGCGCCTCGAAAGGAAGTACGGGGAGGGCGTCGAAGCGATCGTCGCTTACCGGGGCAGCGCCGCCTCGGAACTGAGGACGCTCGAGCATATCGATGAGCAGCTCGAAGGGCTCGAGCAGGAGCTCGCCGCCAAGGAGAGCGCGCTAGCGGCGCAGGCTGAAACCCTTTCCAAAAAACGGCGGGCTGCGGCGAAGAGGATGGAGTCTCTCGTCATGCAGGAGCTGAGAGAACTCGGCTTCCGGAAAGCCGCGTTTGCCGTAGAGGTGAAGACGCGGGAGACGGTTACCGCTACCGGCGGTGACGAGGTGGAGTTCCTCTTCTCGGCGAATCCCGGCGAACCCCCGAGGCCGTTGATAAAGGTCGCCTCGGGAGGGGAACTCTCGCGCATCATGCTCGCCCTGAAGTGCATAGAGATCAGAAATGACGCGGGGACACGGGGAAACGGAGACACGGAGAGACCACCGCGGCGACGCGCTGCCGCGGCGGCGCGTCATGCGGAGGCCGAATCCTCTCCGGTTACGCTCATTTTCGACGAGGTCGATGCGGGCATCGGCGGCGCTACGGCCCAGCATGTGGGGAGGCGGCTGAAGGACCTCGCGTCGGATTACCAGGTCTTCTGCATCACGCATCTGCCGCAGATCGCCGCACTGGCCGATTCCCATCTCAGGGTCGAAAAGCTCATCAAGGGAGAAAAGACGGTCGTCGTCGCCTCCCCGGTAGCCGGCAGGGAGCGCCAGAACGAGATCGCCCGTATGCTGAGCGGCAGCATTACCGAGGGCTCCCTCAAGCATGCCGGCGAGCTCCTCGGCATTGACAAAGAAAAGAGCCGGGCAGTAGAATGAGCCGACTGCCGGAAGCGCCGGCAGTCGCCCGTGCGGGATATTCCGGCAGCGGCAAGGAGGGGACTGGCAAGCGTGAAGACACGAGGCGCAACACTGCGGCGTAAAGGCGCTATCGCCATCAACAGGGAGCTCTGCAAGGGATGCGCCTACTGCGTCGAAGCCTGCCCCACCCGCTCGATCGGGATCGAAAAGCGATTCAACGCGATGGGATACTTTCCCGCCCATGTCCTTCATCCCGAGCAATGCACCGGCTGCGCCGTCTGCGCCCAGGTGTGCCCCGAGATCGCGATAGAGGTCTGGCAGGAAGACATATCCTGACGCCGAACTGCCAAGCACTGAGCCTCCTTCAGCCGTCTCTTCCGCTTACCACTGGTTGCCTCCGTTTGCATGTGCTTACCTTTTTTGGTATGATTAGCAAATGCGACGTTTGTTTTCTTTTGTACTCGTTATTTCCCTCTTCATTCCTGCTCTGGTCCATGCGGCATCCCTTACGGCGGCTACCAAGGAATTCGTCCTCGAGAACGGGATGAAGGTCCTGATCGTCGAGGACCACAAGGCCCCGCTGGCGACGTTCCAGATATGGTACCGGGTCGGCTCGCGCAACGAGCCTGTCGGCAAGACCGGGATGAGCCATCTCCTCGAGCATATGATGTTCAAGGGAACGCCGGCGTACGGCTCGAAGCAGTTCTCCACTATCATCCAGCGCAACGGCGGCACCGACAACGCCTTTACGACCAAGGAACATACCACGTACTTCCAGTCGCTCGCTTCCGACAGGATCGGCATCTCGATCGAGCTCGAGGCCGACCGGATGCGGAACCTGCTGCTCGACCCCAAAGAGGTGATCGCGGAGAGAAACGTCGTCATGGAAGAGCGGCGCATGCGCTACGAGGACGACCCGCAGAACCTCCTCTACGAGGAGCTCATCGCCACCGCCTTTACCGCGCATCCCTACCGCTGGCCCGTTATCGGGTGGATGTCGGACATCGCCTCGATAGAGCGGGAGCACCTCGCCGACTATTACCGCAGGTACTACTCGCCGGGCAACGCCGTTATCGTGATAGCCGGGGATGTCTATCCCGAGAAGATACTCCCCCTGATCGAGAAGCATTTCGGCAGCATCCCCCCTGTCGAGAACAAGCTCCACGCTGTGCCGACCAGAGAGCCGCAGCAGCAGGCCGAGAAGCGCATCTACCTGAGAAAAGAGACGGCGGAGCTCCCCTATATCCTCATCGGCTATCATGTGCCGCCCTTTCCCCATGAGGACAACTACGCCCTCGATGTGCTCTCGACCGTTCTTTCGGGCGGCAAGAGCTCCCGCCTCTACCGGAGCCTCGTCTACGAGAAGCGGATGGCGATCAGCGCCTTTGCCGACTACAGCAGCTTCTACAGGGACCCGTTCCTCTTCATCCTCGGCGCCAATGCCGCGCCGGGGCAGGATATCGAGGAGATCGAGAAGGCGCTGTACCAGGAGATGAACGGCATCATCAAGGAGCCGCCGTCGGAGAGGGAGATCCAGAAAGCGAAAAACCAGATCGAGGCCTCCTTCGTCTTTGCCCAGGACTCGAACTATTCGAAGGCCATGAACACCGGCATGTTCGAGATGCTCGGCGGATGGCGGCTCATGGACACCTACCTCGAGGGCATCAGGAAGGTAACCGCTGCCGAGGTGCAGGCCGTTGCCAGGAAGTACTTCGGCGCAGCCAATAAAACGGTGGGCATCCTGCTGCCCGCAAAGTCCGGGAAACCGGAGAAAAAGGATAAGGAATGAACCGGAGCTTCACCTGTTTACGGTATATGGTCTTCCTCCTGCTGATGCCTGCGCTGATCTTCACGCCGGTTGTCGGCGGCACGTCTCATGCCTTCTCCCTGGATGTCGACAAGCGAGTGGCCCCCAACGGCCTGCCGGTGCTCCAGGTCGAGCGGCATAACATCCCCGTGGTCATGGTGACGCTCCTGGTAAAGGCCTCTCCGCTGAGCGAGCCCGCGGACAAGGCGGGGGTCGCTTACCTCACCTCGAAGATGCTCACCGAGGGAACGGCCAAGCGGAGCGCAGCAAAGATCAGCGAGGACATAGAGTTCCTCGGCGCTTCCCTCGATGCATCGACCACGCACGATTTTACGACCATATCCCTTTCGGTGCTGAAAAAAGATGTCGATAAGGGGTTCGAGCTCTTCTCGGACATTCTCCTGAACCCCGTCTTCCGCGAGGATGAGCTCAACCGGAAGAAGGCGCTCATCACCGGCGCGCTGCGGCAGCGGGAAGAAGACCCCGCATTCGTGGCAGGACGGGCCTTTATCAAAGAGGTCTTCGGAGCACACGCCTACGGAAGGCTGGTCGAGGGCAGCATCGAGAGCGTAGGCCGCATACAGCGGGACGACGTGCTCGACTTCTACCGCGCCAACTACTGCCCGGACAACGCGATCCTCTCGGTCGTGGGCGACCTCACCCCGCAGGAGCTGAACGCACTGGTCGGAAAATACCTTGCCGGCCCTTCCGGATGGAAGAGGACCTGCCCTGCCCCGCAGAAGGTGTCGGGCAACGGGAACGCCGGAACCGCCCCGTCAATGATGCCGTTTGCGCCTGCGGGCTTGCGTATCGTGCCCATCGACCGCGACATTTCCCAGGCGAATATCGTGCTCGGCCATCTCGGCATCGCCCGGAGCGATCCCGATTACTATGCGGTGCAGGTGATGAACTATATCCTCGGCGGCGGCGGGTTCGCCTCCCGGCTGATGCGCGTCGTCAGGGATGAGCGGGGCCTGACCTACGGCATCAACAGCTCCTTCATCGGCAACAAGGAGCCGGGGCAGTTCGAGGTCGAGGTCCAGACGAAGAGCGCCTCCGCCGGAGCGGTGATCGACGAGATCGTCCGCCAGATGGAGCAGATACGGACCGGCGAGGTGACGGACCAGGAGCTGAGCGATGCGAAGGCCTATCTCACCGGCAGCTTTCCGCGGCGCTTCGAGACGAGCAGGAGGATCGCCGACTTCCTGGCAGCAGCCCGGTTCTACAATTTAGGCGACGACTACATACAGAAGTATCCCGACTACATCGAGAGCGTGACGAAAGAGGATGTGCAGCGGGTTGCGAAGAAGTTTCTCCATCCCGACCGCTATGTGCTGGTCGTGGTGGGCAACCAGAAGCAGGTCGAGCTACCGCAGCCGCAGCCGCCCCAGGAGGTCCGCTAGCTCGGCTATCGAGAGCTGGCCCGGCGCCGAGGGTTTCGTAACGTAACCGTACGTAAGCAGCGATCCGAAGAGAAAACCGAGGACCCGCGACGGCAGACCCGCCTCGCCCATCGACATGGTGATCATCCCCTCGTCCCGGTGCTTCAGCGTGAAGAGCAGCAGCCGCAGCATATCTTCTTTTCCCTGCGCCATTGCAGCGATCTTGATGATGTCCACGCCCTGCCGCCTCCCCTTCTCCACGAGTGCATCGAGCGCCGCCTCATCCGGGGTGGCGTCGAAGTGGTGAGAGGAACCGATGAGTTGTTTACCTTCCGAACGACAGAGCTCTTTTACCCTGATAAGCACGTCTGCGGCATTGATCTCCACATCCGCTGCATCGGCGAGCGGCAGGATACCGCGGTAGACGCTCACCCGGTCGTGAATCTCCCGCTGCCCTCCCTCGCGGGTATCGCGTACCGTAGCGATGAGGGGTTTGCCGAACTTGGCACGGGCGGTCTTGAATACTGCGGCCAGGTGTTCCGGCGCTATCGATCCGAACATATCGACCCGCAGCTCGACGAGATCGGCAGGAGCGACCGCAGCGGCGCCCACTGCCTCCACGTCGGCATCCGTCAGGGCGACGGCAATGCGCGGCAGGTCGCCGAGGGGGACGGCGCCGATAGATCGCTCCCTGAACGCTCTTTCCATGCCGAGATTATACCGGCTCACAAGAGCGAAAGACAACGCCCGTGCTCCTCCGCAGAGGGGTAAAGGGGCCTTTCGGACGCGGGATCGTGCTATAATTGAAGCCATCATGATGGTCTGTCCCTCATATCTTTCCTTTATCCTCTATAACCCGATACGGAAGGCCCTCACCGACAGGGAGAAGGTCCTGGATGAGTCGGCAGTTACGCCGGCATCGGTGGTGCTCGAGGTCGGGGCCGGCAACGGCTTTCTCACCGAGGCGATCGCCGGGCGGGCGAAAAAGGTCTATGCGGTCGAGCTGCAGGCCGGGATGATCAGGAAGCTCAGCAAGAGGATGCGCCGGTTCGGCGACAAGGTCGAGATCATCCGGTGCGATATTGCGGCCTGCTCTTTCGACCGGGAACCTGCCGACGTCGTGATGCTCTACTACGTCTTCCACGAGGTGAGCGACCAGCCCGCCGCCGCCGTCACCATCGTCAACTCCCTGAAGACAGAAGGCGTCGTCTCGATCTACGAGCCGACCGTCGAGGTGCGGCGAGCGGCGTTCGAGAGGACGATCCGGCTCTTCGAGGAAGCGGGCTGCACGAGAGAGCTCGAGCGCCACGGCGCCTTTACCCGCTTCGTGCGGCTCAGGAAGCAGCGCGGGCACTAGGTCCTGCACGAGAAGCCCGGGCCTTTGGAGTTTATCTCCCGAGTTTTGCTATTATAGAAGATATGGGCGGTTAGCTCAGCTGGGAGAGCATCACGTTCGCAACGTGGGGGCCGGGGGTTCGAATCCCCTACCGTCCATTTCCCCCCTCCTTATCATTCAGTGAAGTATAGCCCTCGTGTCCCTTATGCTTCATGCGGTCCGTCCTGGTCATCTCCGTGTGGCGCCAGCTGTGTTGAATGAGAGCTGGTAATGCCCTACAATCATCCTATGAGGTGGCGGGGAGGCAGGACATCTCGGGGAATACTGCCGAACGCCTTCCCTGCACGGTGTGATCGTACTCTTCGAGACGGAGGTGATGCATGATGGCTCCGGGGCGATGTGACGCCTACAATCCTTTTGCCTGGTTCTACGACAGGCACTTCGATTTCCGCGAGCAGGCGCTCTTCATACTCGAGAGACTCCTGTTTCCGCTCCTGTCTCCGGGCAGCCGCATCCTCGATCTCTGCTGCGGCACGGGACATCTGGCGCAGACGCTTGCATCCCGCGGCTTCAGGGTGACCGGGATCGACGGCTCCGCAGCAATGCTCGCCTATGCAAGGCAGAGGATGCCCGGCAGCGAGTTCATTACGGCGGATGCGCGTGCTTTCAGGACATCATCGACCTTCGAGGCCGTTGTCTCGATGTTCGACAGTATGAACCACATCCTCACCGCAGAGGAACTGGGCATGGTATTCAGGAATGTCTTCGCCTCGCTGGGAAAGAGGGGCTCGTTCCTCTTCGATCTGAATATGGAAGAGGCATTCACGACCCAGTGGCACAAGTCCTCGTCAATCGTCGGGAATGACAATGTCTGCGTCATCAGCGGCGGCTACGACCCCGCCGAAAAGATCGGCACCACCCGGCTCACCCTGTTTCTCCTGGAAGAGCAGTGGACGCGGTCCGATGTCACCCTTTACCAGAAGTGCCACTCGCCGGAAGAGGTGTCGTCCGCACTGGAACGGGCGGGCTTCAAAGAAATCGAGCAGTATGATGCCGGAAGGGAGCTGGAGATGCCGGGACATCTCGCCACCGGCAGGACGGTATTCCTCGCCAGGAAGTGAGGCGGCGAACCCGTCAACAAACCGTCGCCGAACCGTCATTAAACGGAGCAGCCCGGCAGGGAGGTCACGGCAGGCGGCGTGAGATAGGCGTCCTGATTCCGGCAAGACCGGGCATCCGCAGCGAGCAGCAGGGAATTCCTTGCAAGCAATGGGGTTGTGGTATGATATTTGCAGATTCAGGGCAACGACCGGGAGCGATGGACCTCTCGTCAGAGGAAGCAACTGTTCTCGTAACAGTACGGAAAAGGGTTACCTCATGAGCTCCATTCTGATTGTCGATGATGAGCCGTTGATTCTCTACGGGCTCGCCAAGGTGCTCCGCGTGAGTTGCAGCGAGGTGACGACCGCAGGCGGCGCAAAGAGCGCGCTCCGCGAGATCGATACGCATCGCTTCGACCTCTGTCTCATCGATATCCACCTCCCTGACGGCAGCGGCATCGATATCGCAAGACGCATCAGGGAGAGCTCTCCCACGACCAAAGTGATCATCATGAGCGGGAGAGAGCCGGATGACCAGGCACGCGCATTCATCGACCGGCACTCCCTTGCCGTTCTCACCAAACCCTTCGATCTCGCCCCGGTCAAAGCGCTCGTACTGCAGGCGCTCGCGGCGGCAGGCCCTGCAACAGAGAAGCGGCGGTCCCGGCGCACCCCCTTCCTTGCCGGAGACGACTGCGCGATCAGCGTCATCGATCCTCTCGTGAGCCCCCAGTGGACATCCGTACAAGCCGACATTATCGATAT
Source organism: Nitrospirota bacterium (assembly GCA_040752355.1). Taxonomy (NCBI): domain Bacteria; kingdom Pseudomonadati; phylum Nitrospirota; species Nitrospirota bacterium. The sequence goes on from JBFMHE010000009.1 coordinate 127,366, forward strand.
CAGCGACGGCGGGATCGGCATGGCGGCCTCCCGCCGCCTCGACTGCGGCTGCATCCTGAGACTCTCCGGCATAGGCCATGCCGCCGGGGTCGTCCGCTGGGTGATATGCCATGACACCGGCAGCGCCTGCCGTTACGGCGTCCAGTTCATCTGAACGCACGGACGGTTAAACTTCCCTGCGCTCCTGCCGATAAGAGAAGCACGGGTGCTTTGCATCAGCCCCCTCCGCTGTAGTATAATTATTTCTTTGAGGTCGTACGATGAAGTATTTACTCTATTTTCTACTCGGCGGGACCGTGACGAGCACCGTCACCTATCTCGCCAGCACGTCGCGCGGGTTCCTGGCTGCCTTTATCAGCACCCTTCCCCTGGCATCGCTGAGCACCTTCCTGCTCATCTACTCCAGCACCGGCTCCGAAGCGGTGATCTCCTACGCGAAAGGGCTGGTCGTCATGCTGCTGCCGTGGATGTTCTACATCCTTTCGGTGATCGTGCTGACGCCGCGCATCACGTTCCTCTACTCGCTCGTCGTCGGGCTCTTTCTCTTCATCATCATTTCGTACGTCATGCTCTCCCGCTACGGCCTTATCACCTAGCTGCCGTGCCGCCGTCTGCCCGGGCAGCCGGTGGCAGGGGAGCGTTCATCGGTATCTGAGCTTAAAGACGATGAGCGTCAGGACGAGGACGAACGTCACCAGGTTGGCGAGCACCACCGGCAGGTCCCTGATCAGCACGCCGTAGAGCAGCCACAGGAACACCCCGGCGCTGAAGAGGAGCAGCATCCAGAGCGAGAGGTCCTTCGTCTCCTTCAGCCTCCATGTCTTGACCACCTGCGGGATGAACGATGCCGTGGTCAGCGCGGCGGCGAACAGTCCTATGATCGTGTAGCAGTTATTCTCCATCACTCTCTCATTCTCCGCTTCTCCATTATACGCGACCGCGCTGTCCCCGGTCCAAACAGACCGGCGGCGTCCAACAATATCGTCATGGAGCTTTACCTTTTTGTAGCGCTTTCATTAAACTGTCCGTATGCCCAATTACGACAAGACCGTCGAGATCACCGCCCTCTACGAGATCAGCAAGCTCCTCGGCTCCTCCCTGAACCTGAGGGCCAACCTGCGGGGCGTCATGAGGGTGCTTGCCGAATACCTCGATATGAAGCGCGGCACCGTCGCGCTCCGTCACGACAACGAGGTATCGATCATCGCCGCCCACGGCATGTCCGAGGAAGAGATAAAGCGGGGCAGGTACAGGCTCGGCGAAGGCATCATCGGCCAGGTGGCGAAGCACGGCTCGCCCATCGTCATTCCCAATATCGGCGAAGAGCCCTTCTTCCTCAACAAGACCGGCGCGCGGAAGATGATCAGGAAAGAGAATGTCGCCTTCCTCTGCGTTCCCATAAAGTTCAAGAACGAAGTGCTCGGCGTGCTCAGCGTCGACCGGCTCTTCGGCTCGCAGCGGATATCTTTCGAAGAGGACCTGCGCCTGATGAAGATCATCGCCTCGCTCGTCGGGCAGTCGGTAAAGCTCCACCGGGAGCTCGAAAAGGAGCGGGAGGCCTTCCTCGAAGAGAAGGAACAGCTCACGCGGCAGCTGCGGGGGCGCTACAAGGTCGATAATATCATCGGCCACTCCGACCGGATGCAGGAGGTCTACGAAGCGGTCCATAAAGTAGCGCCTTCGAAGGCGAACGTGCTGCTGCGCGGCGAGAGCGGCACCGGCAAAGAGCTGGTGGCCAAGGCGGTCCACTATATGAGCCCCCGGGCGAAGGGGCCGTTCATCAAGTTCAACTGCGCCTCCATCCCCGAAGGCCTGCTCGAGAGCGAGCTCTTCGGCCACGAGCGGGGGGCCTTCACCGGCGCCATGACGATGAGAAAGGGCCGGTTCGAGCTGGCCGGCAGCGGCACCATTTTCCTCGACGAAATCGGGGACCTGCCGCTCACGCTCCAGCCCAAGATACTGCGCGTGCTCCAGGAGAAGGAGTTCGAACGGGTCGGCGGCGAGAAGACGATACGGGTGGATGTGCGGCTCATCGCCGCGACGAGCAGGAACCTCGAAGCGCTGGTGGCGAACGGCACGTTCAGAGAGGACCTCTACTACCGCCTGAACGTGGTGCCCATATTCCTCCCCGCGCTGCGGGAACGCACGGAGGACATCCCGCTGCTCGTCGATTTCTTCCTGAAAAAGTACAACGAGGACAACCGCAAATCCGCCGCCTTGAGCCCCGAGGTGCTTACCACCTTAATGGGCTACGAGTGGCCCGGCAACGTGCGGGAGCTCGAAAACACGATAGAGCGGCTCGTGGTGATGGCCGGGGGGCCGACGATCTCCCCGTCCGATCTGCCGCTGAATATCCGCGACCAGATCATCAAGGCGCGCTACGCGACCCAGCTCCGCGATGCCCTTCCCTCGACCATCGAGGATATCGAGAGGACACGCATCCTCGACGCTCTCAAGCGGACGGGAGGAGTGCAGGCGAAGGCAGCGCGCATCCTCGGGCTCACCCCCCGGCAGATAGGCTACAAGATGAAAAAATACGATATCCAGGGCGCGGTCCCCGACAGGGAGGCGCCGCTTCCCGAATAACGGTCGCGAGGGAAGCGTTACGTCCGGGACATTCGCGATACGCGGCCGGGTGCAAGAGGTGCAGTGGGCAGAATAATCGCCATAACGAACCAGAAAGGCGGCGTCGGCAAGACCACGACCGCCCTCAACCTTTCAGCCTCCCTCGCCCTCGCCAACGTGAATATCCTCGTCGTCGACTCCGACCCCCAGGCGAACCTGACCGGTGGACTGGGCATCAAGCGGGAGCAGGCCAAAGCGGGCCTCTACGAGGTCTATTGCGGCAAGATCACTCCGGAAGAGGCGATCGTCAGCACCCTCATCCCGAACCTACACCTGCTGCCGACCTCCATGGACCTCTATGCCTCGGACCTCGAGCTCCTCGAGCGGCGCGAGCGCGAGATGCTGCTCAAGCGCGCGCTCCAGCCGATAAAGGAACGCTACAAATATATCCTGATCGACTGCCCTCCCTCCTTCGGCCTCCTCACCCTCAACGCCCTCGTCGCTGCCGAGTCGGTCATCGTCCCGGTGCAGTGCGAATATTTTGCAGTAGAGGGATTGAGCCTGCTCATAAAGCTCCTCTGGCGGGTCCGGGGCAGCTTCAACGAATCCCTCGACCTGGAAGGCATCCTCCTCACCATGTACAACCGCCACATCGCCCTCTCGCGCCAGGTGGCGGACGAGGTGCGGCGAGTCTTCAAGACGAAGGTCTACGATACGGTGATACCGAGGAACATCATCCTCGCCGAGTCGCCGAGCCACGGCAAGCCCGCGGTCCTCTACTCGCCGAACTCCACCGGCGCACAGGGGTATATCGCCCTCGCCAAAGAGATCCTCAACGACGACAACCTGCTGTTCTAAGAGCCACTAACGAAATAATGCAGCTTAGAGTCGAGCGAGGCATAGTATCATGTGCTGAGGTGTTGCATGGAAAGCTCTTGTCTGCGCCTGCACCATCGGCATTCCGAGAGACGGGGATGAAGGGCGACCCTGATAACGGGAGCGCTACTGTTCGGCGGCCGTGACGATGTCCCAATTCTCCCTGATGCGGGGATTTTCGATGAGATACTCGCAGCGCCGTTTGTAGAAGCGCGAGGGGCCGTCCTGGGGGTGCTTATCGAGGATCAGCTGGAACATGCGCGCTGCGGCATACCACCTGCGCTCCCGGTAAAACACCAGCGCCTGGTGGAAATCGGCGACCACCTCGAGTTGCCCGGGCTGCAGGGCAGTCCGCTCGGCAACGAGCTCGAATATCTTCAGCGGCATCGGCCTCCCCTTCACCTCGATGAGCCCCAGCTCACGGGCGACAAAGATATCCCCCGTCTTGCGCAGCGTCTCTTCGCTCACAATGGCGGCGGTCCCGAAAACGCGGTTGATCGATTCGAGGCGCGCCGTAATCTCGACCGTATCGCCGACGATCGTATAATCGAAAAGCCGGTCGCTCCCGAGATTCCCGACGAGCGCCTCGCCGGAGTGGAGACCGGTCCGCAGCGAAAGCCGGGGCAGGCCCTCGCCTTCGAGCGCCCGGCTCACCTCTCCGAGCGCTGCCGCAGCCTGGAGCGCTGCACGGCAGGCGTTCGTCTCGTCCCGGGCAGTGTAGAGCGGCGCGCCCCAGAACGCCCTGATGCTGTCTCCTACATACTTGTCGACGACCCCGCTGTTCCGTATGATCACCTCGGTAACGGCGCTCCTCGCCCGGTGCAGGACGAGCGCTGCGCGCTCGGGAGGTATCTTTTCGGCGATGGCGGGGAACCCGATACTATCCGCCAGCATGACGACGACCTGCCGTCTTCTTCCGCCGGGCTTTACGAGGGAGGGATTCTGCACGATATAGGCAGCGAGCTCCTCATTCATGTGCTGGGAAAAGATCTTTTTGACGAAGAGCCGCTCCCTTCCGTCGGTCAGGGCGCCATAGATCCCGGCCATCAAAAAGCTCGCGCCGATACCGGCGAGCGGGGCAGTGATGTGGAGGTATATCCCCTGGCTGAAGAGCAGCGCCGAGAGAGCGGCGATGAGGACAAAAAGCATACTGCCGATGCCTCCCACCTTGAGCGGCGCGTAGCGCCCCTTCAGTGACAGTGCTGCGGAGAGAGATACCAGGGCCAGCAGGATAACGACAGGAGCAGCTCCCGCAGGCCGCATGCCTCTGCCCGAAAGCAGCGCATCCAGGAGCGTGGCGTGGAAGAGCACCTCGGGCGACTGCACGGAGACCGGTGTCGGACGGACATCATACCTGCCCGGGGCCGTCACACCGATAACGACAGCCTTCCCTTTGAAGCGGTCCTTCGAGAGCGCGGGAGACTTTCCCGCAGCATGATCGAGGGAGGCCCGGAGCACCTCGACAGCGGGAAGCGCCGTAAAGGGCCAGCTCCCCCGGTAGTGGCGCAGCAGCAGCGCTCCTTCATCGAGGGGGAGGCGCGCGCCTTTCACTGCTATCCCGCTGCGATCAACAGACACCTGCCCCTTCCGTATGAGATAGCTCAGCACGAAGTGCGGGACCACATAGTCATTGAGCCTGAACAAGAGCGGCGACCTGCGGTAGATGCCGTCCTTGTCGGGAATGCCCGTCCCGTTGCCCGCGCCCACCACCGCATCCTTGAGCGGATCGGCAGGCGTCAACGCGGAGCTGAACGGTCCCGCGCCCATCGGGGGGACCCTGAGGGCGATATTCCTGATGAACTCCTCATCAGACGGCCTGAGCACCTGCCGCTGGAGCGAGACAGGAAGATAGACGTTGAGCGTCCGTTTGCATGCCTCGGCAAAAAGCAGATCGTCCTGCGGACCGTAGAGCGACGGCTCGTTGAAGGGCATCGCCACGAATACCGCATCGGCTTCGGACAGGTAATCGATAAGGGGGGCAAAGAGCTGCCGGGGCCAGGGCCAGCGCACCCCGTCCACGGCCAGCATATCGATGCTCCTCCCGTCGATCTCGACAATGACGACGGCATCGGAGGCGCGTTCAGGACTAAGATGGCGGGAAAAGAGGTCGTAGGCCTTGAATTCGAGCGGATCGAGGATGCCTGAAAGATAGATGAGAAGTGACACGGCCGAAGACAAAAGAGCGATCACGACAAGCGCGATGAGCTTTTTGTCCGTTGCGGACACCGGCTGTCCCCTGCCCGTATGCTCTTTTATCCCGCTGTGCACTGCACCACCGTTCCCCTTCGCAGTTCCTGTTCCCGCTCCTGTATACCCCCTTGCGCGGGCGGGGAAATTTCAACGAAAGGCTTTGTGTGATTATAGCATACACGGTATAATGGAGAGAGCAGCGCCCGCCCGAAAGGGCGGCGGATCGCCCGTGGATATTGACTTAATCTGCTAATATTATATATTTTAAAAGGTTAGCCCGTTTCGGGGCTTTTGGGGAGTCGTCCAATGGCAGGACGGCAGACTCTGGATCTGCTTATAGGGGTTCGAATCCTCTCTCCCCAGCCAACATGCGGATGCGTTCAGCGTTATCGAGTTGTAGCGCTACAGCGCCCAACGCTGGACGCTACAACGCAAATGGTCCCATCGTCTAGTGGCCTAGGACGTGGCCCTCTCAAGGCTAAAACACGGGTTCGACTCCCGTTGGGACCACCAATTTCAATTAGTTATGATCACCCCCTGTTTTGGCCCCATAAAAACTAAAACGTCTCTATAGTTTTTATCTTCAATGAGTCCACGATATCCTTGTCGTTGTTTTTTTGCATACTACTTATAGCATAGTAGCCTCATAGAATTGGCGGGGATCTCTAAAGGGGTGATTTGAAAGATGCTACAGAATTCTCTGCCTGCTAGGACCGGCCAAGGGAGAGCTGGTCTGGAAAAAATAGACAGGGACATAAGTGATAAAGCTGCTCTAAAATAGGGGAACAGAAAGGAGCAGCGGCAATGGGGAAAAGACCGAGAAGGAATCACGGGGCAGCACGCTTTCTGAACTGGCAGAGCGGTTTCAGGTGCATCCTACCCAGATCACGGAATGGAAGAAACAGATGCTTGAGCACGCAGAGGAAGTGTTCAAGCGACAAGAAGACGGAGACCGGTCCGAGCGTAAAAGAGCTGCACGCCAAGATTGGGCAACTGACGATGGAGAATGATTTTTTATCAGTCGCGCTCGGGCGCATAGCAGAGCCGAGCGCAAAG